>CAYPDA010000003.1:0-83773 GCA_964409375.1 uncultured Hyphomonas sp. | reverse complement strand
GCGATCCGCGCTGCCGCATCATGATCGTCATGTGCCGCTCCAACAACGGCCCGGACGTTAACCGCCAGCAGTCCCAGGTCCTCGTGCCGCTGCCCCATCCGGGCGTCACCATCGTCGGCCCGATGCATGTCTTCGGTGAGCCCGATGCGCCGCACGGCCACATGCACCTGCGCTTCGAGAATGTCCGTGTGCCGAAGGAAAACATGCTGCTCGGCGAAGGCCGCGGCTTCGAGATTTCTCAGCTCCGTCTCGGCCCTGGCCGAATCCATCACTGCATGCGCTCCATCGGCCAGGCCGAACGCGCGCTCGACCTGATGTGCATCCGCGGCCTCGCCCGCGAGGCCTTCGGCAAGCCGCTGGCCAAGCTCGGCGGCAACACCGAGATCATCAGCCGTGCCCGCATCGAGATTGAAGCCATGCGCATGATGGTGCTGAAAGCCGCCAAGGCGATGGACGTTCTCGGCAACAAGGAAGCCCGTATCTGGATCTCGATGGTGAAAGCCATGGTGCCGGAGCGCGTCTGCACGATCATCGACCAGGCGATCCAGATCCACGGCGCAACCGGCGTGTCGCAATGGACCCCGCTCGCCCGCATGTATGCCAGCCAGCGCACCCTGCGCCTCGCGGACGGGCCGGACGAAGTGCACCACATGGTCGTCGGGCGTCATGAGCTGCGCAAATACGAGGGCGGCGTCGAAGACCCGGCCCTCGCCGCGATCTGGCGCAAGTAAGCCAGTCCGCATAAGGAATGACCGGAGCGCGGCCCTGACCGGGGCCGCGTTTCTGTTTGTGCCTCGCGCTTTGCGGCTTGACCCGGCGGCGTCTCAGCGCGATTTTCCGCCCAGACATGGGATTGTGTCATGGCGATGCGCCGAAGCCTGATCCTTGCGGCCTTGCTGGCCAGCCTGCCCGCCGCCGCCCAGGTGATTGGCGGCGAGGACGCCTCGATTGACCAATGGCCCGGCATGGCCTCCCTGCAGGCCGTTCAGGGCCGCAGCCAGTACCATCTCTGCGGCGCAACCATGATCTCGCCGCGCTGGGCACTGACCGCCGCGCATTGCCTCGAAGGCGTCCGCATCGAAGGCGCCCGCGGCGCCGTCCAGTATTTCGCGGACAAAGAGGGGGCCGGCCTCGAACGCTTCGGCCCGCTCCGGCTCGTTATCGGTCTGGCGGATCTGAGTGAAGTCGCAGAGGGCAGCGTCTTCCTCGTTGAGGGATTCCGCACGCATCCGGGCTATCAACCGGAAATGCCCGAAGCCGGCCATGACATCGCGCTCATCCGTATAAGGGGCAGGTGGACAGGCCCGGTCGCCTGGATTGAAGGCCTGACCGCGCCTGCTGACGAGGAGGAGGGCGGCGCGGTCTACGCCGTCGCCGGCTATGGCCGTCTCGGCGAAACCGCGCAGGACACGGTGGCTGTCAACCGCTCGGGCCGGCGGGTCCAGGCGCCAAGCCTGGTCCTGCAGGAAGGCCGCGTCCCGCTGGTCGAGGCCGAGACTTGCAGCGCCCGCCTCGCTGCGCAGATGCAGGCCTGGGGGCTCACGGAGGTTTATGACGGCGTGGGCCTCAACCGTGACACGCAGATCTGCGCCGGCGAGGGCGGCATCGATGCCTGCCAGGGCGATAGCGGCGGCCCGCTGATGCGCAGCGCATACGGCGAGCCCCCAGTGCAGATTGGCGTCGTCAGCTGGGGCATCGGCTGCGCTGAGGCAAACAGCCCAGGCGTCTACATGCGCGTCAGCGCGTATGCGGACTGGATTGCCCGGGTCACGGGTATCGCCCGCCCCTAGAACGGCATGTTCGGATCGTCCTCGCCCACGCCCCCTGGCATGAGCCCGGCAAAGTCGAACAGGCGCGAATCGTGCAGATGGCTCGGCCGCACATTGGCCAGCGCCCGCGCCATCACCTGCCGCACGCCGGGCTTTTTCCGTTCCCACTCATCCAGCATCTGCTTCATCGCCACCCGCTGCAGCCCGACCTGGCTGCTACATAGATTGCAGGGGATGATCGGAAACGCCATCGCCTGCGCAAACTTTGCGAGGTCCTCCTCCGCGGCGGTAATCAGTGGACGGAACACCTGCACATCGCCCTCATCATTGAGCAGCTTCGCCGGCATCGCCGCCAGCCGTCCGCCATGCACGAGGTTCATCATGAACGTCTCGAGCGCATCATCCCGGTGGTGGCCCAGCACGATCGCCTCGCAGCCTTCCTCCCGCGCCACCCGGTAAAGAATGCCCCGGCGCAGGCGCGAACACATCGAGCAATAGGTGCGCCCCTCGGCCACCTTGTCGGTCACGATGGAATAGGTGTCCTCGGTGATGATCTTGAACGGAACGCCCAGCGTCGCCAGCCAGTCCGGCAGGATATGTTTCGGAAAGCCCGGCTGACCCTGGTCCAGATTACAGGCCAGCAGATCCACCGGCAGCGCGCCTTGCCATTGCAGGTCCATCAGCACGGCCAGCAGCCCATACGAATCCTTGCCGCCCGACAGGCATACCAGCCAGCGCGGCCGGGGCCTGCCGCCGCGCCGGGTCGCCCGCCGGTCGATTAGGCCGTAAGTGTCAATCACCTCCTGCGCGCCGCGCACCAGCCGCTTGCGCAGCTTCTTGAAGCTGACGCTGGACGGCGCCTCGGCAAACAGCGGCGGGGCAGGGAAAAGGGACAAATCTGCCATCTCCAGCGCTCTGCCACGCCCCGCCTCCCTTGTCATCCCGGAACACCCGCCCCGTCATCCCGGAAAGCGCAGAGCGCGTATCCGGGACCCTGACTCCGCGCTTTACTTCCCCTCTCCCCCTGGAGAAGGCGCGAGGGTCAGCGATTGCATTGCAATCGCCTGGGCGCGGGGTGAGGGGGCGCGACATCTCCGCTCGTGCCCGACTCCGTGATTTCGCGCCCCTGATCCCCAACCCTTTCTCTCGGCGGGAAGGACTTCACACCCGCGCCAAGCCCCCCCGCCTGCACAGAAGCGCTTGATCCCGCCCGCCCGGTCTGCAATCTCACACGCCATGAAATACACGCCCCAGACCCTCTGGCCCTTCGCGGTAATCCCCCTTGTTTTCCTGCTCGATCAGGTCACGAAGGCGATGGTGCTGGCTGAGCCGCGCCTCAATGCGATGGCCTGTCTCGACCGCATGGTCCCGTGCGGCCAGATCGTGCTGCCGGGCCCTGTCGACCTCACCATGCTGTGGAACCGCGGCATGAGCTACGGCCTGATGCAATCTGAAGGCTTCATGCGCTGGGTGCTCGCAGGGCTGATGGCGGTGATCGCCGTCGGCTTCCTCGTCTGGCTGCTGCGCGCCGAGGGTCGTTGGTTGAAACTCTCGCTCGCGCTGGTTATCGGCGGGGCCTTCGGTAATCTGGTCGACCGGGTGCGCTTCGGCGCCGTGGTCGATTTCGTCGATGTGAATGTTTTGACCTTCGGCTGGTTCCCCTGGATATTCAACGTTGCTGATGCGGCGATAACCGTCGGCGCCATCCTGCTCTTTGCTGACCAGTTCTTACTTTCGCGCCGGAAACAGGCTAACACCCTGGAACAAGGCCAATCGCCGCCTCTCGATTAGTGGACCCCGTGACCGCCATGATGAAAACCTTCCCTATTCTCGCCGCCGGTGCTGCTCTGCTCGCCGCAAGCGCCTGTAGCTCCAGCGGCAATTCCGGCCCCGCCACGCCGGACGAGTTCCGCGTCGTCACCAAGCCGCCGCTCAGCACGCCGCCGAATTACAGCCTGCGCCCGCCGGCTCCCGGCACGACCACTCCGGCCGAAGTCGAAGGATCCGGTTCCGTCGCCGCTTTCGGCTCGGTGATCGGCGCCAATGCCAGTCCTGCCGAGCGCGCCCTCGTGGCTGCGGCCGGCGCTAATGCTGTCAATCCGGCGGTCCGCGCCCAGGTCGATTATGAAGAGACCCGCGCCATCCGCAAACCCACCAGCGTCGCAGACCGCGTCATGTTCTGGCGCGGCGACAATCCGGAAGACGCCGAATCTGCGCTGACAGACAATGCCACCGGCAACCAGCCGGTCACCGTACAGCAAACCAGCGGCGGACGCCGGATCAAGCTTCCCGGAACCTAGGTCCCGCCCTACCATCGGCGTCTGAACCCAGACCCCCAGACCGGAGCGCACCCATGAAAACCCTGATCCTGGCCGGGCTCACCGCCTGCCTGGCGCTCGTCTCCCATGCCGAGACGCCGTCGACCGAGCCGTCGACCTTCACTCTCGACAATGGCATGCAGGTGGTCGTCGTGCCGGACCGGCGCGCCCCGGTCGTTACACACATGGTCTGGTACAAGGTCGGCGCGGTTGATGAGGCGCGCGGTAAGTCCGGCATCGCCCACCTCTTCGAACACGTCATGTTCAAGGAAACCAAGAATATCGGGCCGGAGGAGTTCACCTCCCGTGTCCAGCGCCTCGGCGGCCAGCTCAACGCCTTCACCTCCTGGGACTACACCGCCTATTTCGAGCGCGTCCACCGCGACCATCTCGGCGCGATGATGGCCCTTGAAGCCGACCGGATGGTCAATCTGATCATCAATGACGATCCTGAAGGCCCGTTCATCTCCGAGCGCGATGTCGTGAAGGAAGAGCGCCGCCAGGTGATCGAGAACAATCCAAGCGCGCTGCTGCAGGAGCAGGTCCTCTCGACGCTCTGGCAGGGCCACCCTTATGAGATCACGGTCATCGGCCTGATGGACGAAGTCGCCGCGCTCACGCCTCAGGACGGCCTCGACTTCTACCGCCAGTATTACAGCCCGGAGAATGCCATCCTCGTCGTCGCTGGAGATGTCACCGAGACCGAAGTCCGCGCTCTCGCTGAAGAGCATTACGGCGCGATCCAGCCGACCGGCATCGCCAGCAGCGAACGTGCCTGGCAGCCGGTTGCGCCGCTGACCGAGACGCGCCTGATCACCCATTCCGATCCGAAAGTGCGCCAGCCCGTCTGGAGCCGCTACTATCTCGGCACCTCCTACAACCGCAATTATGACAAGGCCCTCGCACTGGATGTCGGCCTGCAGGTGCTCGGCGGCGGTATGACCAGCCGACTCTACCAGGCTCTGGTGGAAGAGCAGCATCTCGCCATCAATGTTGCCACCTTTGGCTGGACGACGCTGCATGATGAAGGCCCGGCCGTCATCTTCGGTACGCCCGTGCGCGATGTAACGCTGGAACAGCTGGAACAGGCCGTGATGACCGAGGTCGCCAGGATCCTCGAGGAAGGCTTCACTGAGGCCGAGGTCATCCGCGCCCGAAACCGGCTCGCTGCCATCGCCATCTACCAACGCGACAGCCAGTCTTCGATGGCCAATTCCTACGGCGCCGCCATGGTGAAGGGCTGGGATCTTGCCCAGGTCGCCGCCTATCCGGACCATGTCCGCACCGTCACGCCCGAGCAGGCCCTCCAGGCCGTCCGTGCCGTCTTTGCGCCCGACAGGCACCATATCGTCGCCCATCTCCTGCCAGCTGAGGGAGGCTTCTGATGTCCCTGTTTCCGGATTTCATCCGCCTGCCGCTCGCCGGAGCTGCGGCCGCGCTGGTCCTCGCCGCCTGCGCCGCCACGCCGGAGCCGGCGAAGCTGGCACCGCAGGACCCGCTCCCGCCCGCGCTCGAAGTGACGCTGTATGAAGGCGACTTCGCCCGCATCCAGCAATTCACCACCCCCGGCGGCGTCTCGGTCTGGCTCGTCACCGAGCCGTCGATCCCGATCCTGTCGGTCCAGATGGCCTGGCGCGGTGGCTCGGCCACAGACCCGGAAGATCTGCGCGGCCTTACCGCCGCCGTCACCTATGGCATGAACGAAGGCGCCGGCGATCTCGACTCGCTCGCCTTCCAGACCGCCATGGAAGAACTCAACATGAGCTTCAGCTGTTCCAACAGCGGCGAGTGGACCGGCTGCTCCGCCACCATGCTGTCGGAGTTTGCAGAGCCCTCGATGAACCTCGTCGGCCTCGCCTTTGCCGTGCCGCGCTTTGATGAAGGCCCGTTCGAGCGTTTCCGCCGCGAGCAGGAAGTCTCCCTGCGCACCCGCGAGACGAATCCCAACTTCCTTGCCGGCCGCGCAATGGCTGCCAAGCTCTATCCGGACCATCCCTTCGCCCGCGAGATCACCGTGGATACCCTCGCCGCGCTGACGCCGGACCTCGCCCGCGAGCACATGCGCACGCTGATGACGAAGGACCGCCTGATCGTCACCGCCGTCGGCGCCATCTCGCCGGAAGACCTGGCCCCGCTGATCGACCTCGCCGCCGCGAGCCTGGCTGATAGCGCTGAGATCGCCCCCGTTCTCCCGGTGACGCTGCCGGATATCGCCCCGGCGCCTACCGTGGTGTCCCTGCCGCAGCCCCAGACGCTGGTGCGCTTCATGGCCCCCGGCATCGACCGGAACCATCCAGATTTCTTCCCGGCTTTCGTGCTCAACTACACCCTAGGCGGCGGCGGCTTCGAAAGCCGCCTGATGAAGTCGCTGCGGGTGGAGAAGGGGCTCACCTATGACATCAGCACCAGTATCAGCCCCAATCCGTCCTTTCTCTCCTGGTCCGGCGCCGGCCAGACCAAGAATGAGAGCGCCGGCGAATTCGTCGAAGGCATTCGCGGCGAGTTGCGCGAGTTCATGGAGACCGGCGTCACCGAACTCGAGCTTGATGACGCAAAGGCCTATCTCATCGGCTCCTATCCGCTCGGCTTCGACTCCAACGCCAAGATCGCCAGGCAGATGATGAGCGTGCGCCAGGAAGACCTCGGCATCGACTATTTCGACCGCCGCAACGCCCTTATCGAGGCCGTCACCCTTGAGGACGTAAACCGCGTCTCCGCCCACTACCTCGCCCCGGAGCGCTTTACCTTCGTCCTCGTTGGCGAACCCGAAGGCCTCAGCGACTAGCCCTGTAATCCCGGAACGCGGAAAATGCGTATCCGGACCTTCTTTCCGCTGTGTCTCCCAAGTGCACCGCAGCGCTCAACCGGGCAAAGGTTCCGGATGTGCGCTGTGCGATCCAGGGGATGACAGGGAAGTTGCGGACTGGCGCCCCCTCCCTTTACCAACACCCCACCCCGCAAGAAACCCAACCCCCACAAGTCTTTAAACCAAATCCCCCCGCCTTATCCGACCCTCTCCTGACCTGAGCTATACTCACCCCATGAGCGGGCCCCGTCTGTTCCCGGATGAAACCGAAGTCCGCCTACTCCAGACGGCGCGCGCCGCCGCGGCGGATTTCATTCCCCTGATGGTCAGTATCCTGATCGCCCTGACGGCGCCTTCATTCACCGCCGTCCGCCGCGCCCTCAGCCTGACGGTGCCCCAGTTGCGCTAGCACCGCGCCTTGCCGCGCCGCCCGCATGCGCGCATAGGCGCTGCCGCACCGTTTCCACCCGCCGCCTCCGCCGCCCTCGCGGCGCGGCGCCGCCTCACCCCGAACCCGTCCTGACGTCTCAAGAGCGGACCAGGGACCGTGTCTCCCGGCAAGCCGACCGAATTCACCGGGCAGGGGCGCTTCTCGAAATGATGAAACTCAATCCACAGACTTTCGCGGTGTCGCCAGCCCCGGCGCTGAGACGCTGCCCGCATGGTCGCGCCGGAAGCGGAACAACTCCGCCGGCCGCCCGCCCGTGCCCGTCTCCATCTGGCCGGTGCCCACCACCAGCCCGGTCTTGTCCAGCGCCCGGCGGAAATTCTGTGTATGCAGCGTCAGGCCCAGCAGCCCCTCCACCGTGCGCTGCAGCTCCGACAGCGTAAACCGCTCCGGCATCAGCTCGAACACGACCGGGCGGTATTTGATCTTGCTGCGCAGCCGCGACAGCGCCGTCGCCAGGATCCGGCGGTGATCGGACGCCATCGCCGCTCCGAGATTAAGCTCCGGATCCGGAAGACCGGCATCGCGCGCATATTCCGCCACTAACCCCGCCTCATACAAGAGCTCATAGCGCTCGAGCACCCGCTCCTCGATCCAGCGCGCGGCGCCCACGCCAAACGCCGTACGCACCCGCTCGGCGCGCCGCTCATCGCTGCCCGCCCAGGCGATCAGGCGCGGACACATTTCGCGGTCGAGCAGGTCCGGCCGGCCACTGCGATGATCCTCCCACGGAAAATACTGGTACCAGTTTTTCCATCGTGCCTCGAAATTCGCCGCCACCGGGCGCACCTCCGGTGTGAGCGCCAGGTAGCCGACCGAGATCACCCGCGCGTCCGGCGGCGCTCCGGTCACGGTCGCGCCTGGCGTTTCCCGGTCGCGGTCGCCAAAAGTGTAAAGCTGTTCGACATAGCCTATCTCGAAACCTGTCTGCTCGCGCACCCAGCCGCGGAGCGACAGATCAAACGTCCGGTGCCCCACAGGATCAAACGGCCCGAAGGGCAGTGCACGCTCGCCGCTCGGCCGCACCGTCACCAGCACATGCGGCTCGCCCTGCTCGATGGCGACCATCACGGCCGACAGGCCGATCAGCAGGGCAGGGCCGCCTGCCGCCTGGGTCATCGGGCCGCCTCGCGCGCCATCACATGCTGGATGGCGGCAAACCGGTCCAGGAACAGCGCCTGCGCCTCAGTCGGTGGCTTCGGTTCCAGCGTGAAGTCCAGGCCCTCCGGCGGCCGCCCGAAAAACCCATCCGCCTCCGCCGCGCCGAAACCCGCCAGTTGCACTGCCTCAAACCAAGCGCAGACATGGTCGGCCCGCTTTATGACTTTCTTCAGCCGCGCCGGCGTCAGCGGCTTCAGCCCGAAGCGGATGTGGATCGCCTCCTGCAGCCGCGATTCGATGTCCTTATAGCCCTCCCCCAGCAGCGCCTTGAAGGGCGAGATCATATCGCCGATCACATATTCCGGGCTGTCGTGCAGGAGCGCGGTCAGCCAGTCCGCCGGCGTCAGGCCGGGCTCCAGCTTCCTCGCAATCGCCTCCACCAGCACCGAATGCTCCGCCACCGAGAAGGCGTGCTGACCCCGCGTCTGCCCGTTCCAGCGCGCCACACGCGCCAGGCCATGCGCGATATCCTCGATCTCCACATCCATGGGGGAGGGGTGTGCCAGGTCCAGCCGGCGTCCCGAAAGCATGCGCTGCCAGACGCGGGGAGGCTTAACAGAACGCTTCAAGCGGAGTCTCTCCATGGGCCGACCTTAAGGGATTGGTAGCACCGGTAAAGATTCCGGGGCAGCCTGGTTACAAACTCGCCTTGTTTGCGCCCGCTTTTGCAAAGCTGCCATTAAGGCCTCTCCCGGCATAACCCTTGCAGGCGAGGAGGGCGTGCCGAACGCACCTGCCAACAGTGTAAAGTGACAACAAGAAAAGAGCCATTGCCCATGTTCGACCCCCTCCTGCAATTCGCAACCGGCACCGGTCTGCCGACAGCAATCCTCGCATGTGGTGTGATCGTCCTGGTCATCGAAGCCACCCGCGCCAGCCGCCGCGCCCTCTGGGGCGACCTCTTCACGGAAGACTTCGAGGAATAAGCGGCCCTCAATTAAAGCCGCTCATCCCCGCGAAGGCGGGGACCTCGAAGGCTGTCATCCCGGAAGCCGCAAATCGGCTATCCGGCACCTTCTATCCACTTCGCGCACCCACCCGACAACGCAAAGGCCCGGATCTCGCGCCGCTCGTCCGGGATGACAGAGTGCTACCCCACCTTCTCCACCACAACCGTCCCGGCCGAATACCCCGCCCCGAACGAGCAGATCAAACCCTTCTCTCCTGCGGAAAAATCATCCGAATGCAGATGGAACGCAATGATCGATCCGGCGGATGACGTATTCGCATAGCTATCCAGAACGGTCGGGCTCTCCGCCTCGGTCGCCTCATGCCCCAGCACTCTCGCTGCGATCAGCCGGTTCATGTTGGCGTTCGCCTGGTGCAGCCACATACGCCGCAGCGCGTCCGGCTGAAGGCCGAGCGTCCCGAGATGATCAGAAATCAGCTCCGCCACCATCGGCACGACTTCCTTGAATACCTTGCGGCCTTCCTGAACGAAAAGCTTGTCCGGCGCGCCGATGCCGTCCGGGTCGGCGCGGTTAAGGAAACCAAAATTGTTGCGGATATTGTTCGAGAACTGAGTTTTCAGCTTCGTCCCGAGGATTTTCCAGTGCACTGCCGGGGCAATCGCCTCATCCTCGATCAGGATCGCGGTCGCGACGTCGCCGAAGATGAAATGGCTGTCCCGGTCGGTGAAGTTGAGATGGCCGGAACAGATTTCCGGGTTCACGACCAGCACCGAGCGGGCATTCCCGGATCGGATGAAATCCGCCGCCGTCTGGATGCCGAACGTGGCCGACGAACAGGCGACATTCATGTCAAAGGCAAAGCCCCCGATGCCGAGCGCCTCCTGGATCTCGATCGCCATCGCTGGATAGGCGCGCTGCATGTTGGACGCCGCGCAGATCACCGCGCCGACATCCCCGGCCTCGCGCCCGGCGCGTTTCAGTGCTTGCCTGGCGGCATGAACCCCTATCTCGGCCATCACCGAGATCTGTTCGTTCGGTCGCTCCGGAATCCGCGGCGTCATGATGTCCGGATCGATGACGCCGGACTTGTTGATAACATAGCGCCTCTTGATGCCGGAGGCCTTCTCGATGAACTCGACCGAGGATTGGGGACGGGGCTCGTACAGGCCGGACTGGATATCGGCGGCATTCTCGATGTTCCAGTTGCTCGCCCAGGCATTATAGCTAGTCACCAGCTCGGCATTCGAGATCGAATGCGGCGGGGTCCAGAGGCCGGTTGAGGAAATCACAGGGGTCGGCATCGGGGGATCTCCGGGGCGCCTGTCCGCTTGCCGCATCAGGCCCTTCTAGCTCTATGTCTGCGTCTCGATCTGTAGCGCGCGTTGCATGGGCCTTTCAAGGGCGCCGGTTAGTCGCGACCCGTCGCAGTCGGGCCCCCATAAACCCGGTCTGCCCGTTCCCGCTCCTCGCCCTCAAGTATGCGCTCGCCCAGCCTGTCCATCTCGGCCTGGTGTTTGGCTTCGGCGATCGCCGCCACATTCGCTCGGCATTCCTGGCGCTGGTCGGGCTCGGCCAGCCGCTCGCATGCCGCCAGCGCTTCGGCGTCGGCCGTATCGGACCAGGTGGCACAAGCCGCCGGCAGAAGCGCGGCAGCGGCGACGGCAGCGCCGGCTGCAAAGCGGCGGCTCATCGCGGCGCGCCCCGGCGTTCCTGCTCGCGTCTGGCCGCATTGGCGACATCCGCGACGACATCCTTGATGCAGCGCGCCCGCTCCTCGTCGTCAGCAATTGCCGCGCAGGCATCGACCGGATTGGCAAAAGAGGCCGCCGGCTCGCTTGACCGGCATCCCCCTGTCAGAGCGATAAGTCCCCCCGCCGCTATCAGCATGATCTGTTTCATTCAACCCTCTCGAACGGCCTTGTGTCTCGGGCAGCCTACCTCATGATCATTCACCATGCCAACGGCCTGCGCCCAAGCGTAGACGATCACCGGGCCGACAAACTTAAATCCGCGTTGCTTGAGGTCCTTCGACATCGCCTCGGACCAGTCGGTCGCGGTGGGCGCGTCGTGGAAATCCTTCCAGCGATTGACGATCGGCTCGCCGCCGACCCAGCTCCAGCAATAGTCGGAGAAATCCTCTCCGGCTGCCATCATGTCCAGATACAGCCGCGCATTGCCGACCACCGCCTCGATCTTCTTCGCGCTGCGGATGATGCCGGGATTGTCCAGCGCTTCGCTGATCCGGTCATATGACCAGCTGGCGAGGCGTTCGGGGTCGAAGCTGTCAAACGCCTTCCGGATCGTCTCGCGCTTGCGCAGGATGGTGATCCAGCTGAGCCCGGCTTGCATCCCGTCGAGCTGGAGTTTTTCCCACAAGGCGCGCGAATCGCGCTCCGGCACGCCCCATTCGGTGTCGTGATAGGCGCGGTAGAGCGGATCGCTGACCGGCGCCCAGCCGCAGGCATGGGTTTCACTCATTCGCCGGGGCCTCCAGATGCGCCTTCACTTCCGCGATCAGCCAGGGCGCCCCATCGATCTCGGCGGGGGCGCCGTTCACCGTCACCAGCTGGCGCGCATCAATCGATTGTGCAAACCGGTCGGTGCGGATCAGCGCGAGGCCCTCCGGCCCGGCGCAGCTGGTCACCGTCCCTATCAGTCCCTCGCCCGCGCGCACGTCCGCGCCAACCTCCAGTGTGGTTGCGCGCAGCCGCACAGTGCGCTTGCGGATCAGGCCCTTTCGCTTCATCCGGCTCGCCACTTCCTGGCCGACGAAGCAGCCCTTCTTGTAATCGATGCCGCCCATCAGTTCCATGTTGATGTCGGTCGGGAACACTTCCGCTGCCCGGTAGTCGCGGCCCCATTCAGGCACCCCGGCGGCGATCGCCAGCGCATCCCAGCCATCCAGCGGCGCCTCGGCTTCGCCGGCAGGTACAATCGCGCGTTGCGGCAGCTTGGCGCTGCGCGGATCGGGCACCCCTTCGACATCGATAGCGGAGACCAGCGCCTCGTCCCGGACGATCTCGACCGCCGAGCGCAGGCGGAACATTTTCAGTCGCCTGAGGAGGTCATCGGCTGCGTCCTGGTGCACATCTATGCACACACCGAGCGAAGTCCTGTGGGCGATATAGTCGGCGATGATCTTGCCCTGCGGCGTCAACAATGCGCCGTACCGCGCCGTGCCAGCGTCCCAGCCGGCCACCGAATGCGTCACCGTCCGCTCCAGAAGGGCAAGCGTGTCAGGGCCGGTCAGGCTCAGAAGGGCGCGGTCAGGCAGGCGGTGCATCGCACAGGTCTAGGCGAGGGGCAGGGGCGCTGCAAGCCGGCGGTTAGCGCGTCAGATCAGGGATCGACCCGGTAGCCATGCACCGTCATCTCGACATATTTGCCCGGCGGCAGCTCCTGCCAGCGCCCGCACCAGTCAGGCCAGCGGCAGCGCCAGAGCTCGGTCACAGGATACATCGAGACATTGTCCGGCGGGAAGCGCAGGTTCTCCGGCGCGCCTTCCCTGGCCGCCCATTCGGCCACCATGTTCGGCGTCACGACCAGCTCATCGCTCCAGTCCTCAGAAAGGCTGGTGACGCGCATGGTCACCTTGCCGGGGCGCCGGATGATCTCATAGCGCACCCGGTGGCCGCCGAGATCCTTCTCCACCCGGCGCATGTTGAAACCGCCGGACCCGTTATGGAGATTGTACTCTAGCCGCCCATCCATGATTTCAAAATCCCATTCATGGCCCCATTCCTCCGGCCCCTCGGCGAACAGCCAGAGCGGCGCATAGACCACGCCCGGGCGGATATCGTTGATCGTCGCCTCTACCACGTAGTGGCCCTCGGTGCGCGCTCTCCGCAGCTCCTTCTCCCATTTGATCGCCGCGCCGGCGCCCTGGTCGAGCCGGTGCAGCAGCGAGCCATCGGGCAGCGGGATGATCCGGTCAAAGCGGAAGCTGAAGCCGCCCGGCATCTTGTTAGGCTGCGGCCCTTCGATCGGATGATACACCTGGTTGTAGTTGTGGCGCTCGACCGGTACGGTCGGAAAGCGGATCAGATGCAGGGGTTCGTGATAGGGCGGGAGCAGCTCCATCAGCGCGCCAACGTCCTGCCACAACCGGTTGGCCTCGCGGCGCTTGGTCTCGAGTGCAGATTCAAGCACCTCGATCTCGGCTTCGCGTTCGTCAGCGTCAGGGGCGTGACGGAGTCCGACCAGGGCGGCGAAATCCTCGTCAATCGCCGCCGAGACGACAGCGATCTGGTCGAGGGTGCGGCGCAGGGCCGGGTCGATCTCCGGCGGCGCGCGCGGGGGAATGAAGAACAGCGACATTATGATCAGCAGCAGCGCGCCGATTAGCAATGGATGCCGCAGCGGCCCCGGCTTAGGTGCCCTTTTGTCTGGCTCAGTTCCGGCCACGATGTTCGTCCCCTCATCCATGGAGCCATTCTAGCAGCCAGTCCCCGCCGCCCGCCACCCCGTTCGCACCAGATGAGAGTGCGTTGGCAGATGTGCACCCGTGACAAGCACCGCATGCGGGTTCATACAGCGGCGTCATGAGCCAAGTGTTTGATCTTATCTTGCGCGGCGGCACGGTCGTCACGCCCGGCGGCGCTGCCGAAACCGATATCGGCGTCATCGGCGAGCGGATTGCCCATCTCGGCGATCTATCCCAGGCAGCGGGGGGCGAAGTCTATGGCGCCAAAGGACTGCACATCCTGCCCGGCGTCATCGACAGCCAGGTGCATTTCCGCGAGCCGGGGCTGGAATACAAGGCCGACCTAGAGACCGAGGCACGATCTGCCGCGCTTGGCGGCGTCGTGGCGGTCTTCGAGATGCCGAACACCAACCCCTCGACCATCACGCCGGACCTGCTGCTGGACAAGCTCGCCCGCGCCAAGGGCCGCATGGATATCGACCACGCCTTTTATGCCGGGGCGACGCATGACAACACGCACCTCTTGCCCGAGATGGAGCGGATGGAGGGCTGCTGTGGCGTGAAAGTGTTCATGGGCGCCTCGACGGGCGACCTGCTGGTGCAGGATGATGCCGGTGTGACGGCGGTCATGAAGGCGATTCGGCGCCGGGCCGCGTTCCACTCGGAGGATGAATACCGCCTCGCCGACCGCCGCCAGCTTGCGCGGACGGGTGACTGGACGAGCCATCCGGAAGTCCGCGATGTCGAGAGTGCGGTGATGTCGACCAAGCGGCTGCTGCGTATCGCGCGGGCGGCCGGCAAGCGCATCCATGTGCTGCATATCTCGACGGCCGATGAACTGGAGATCCTCCGGGATGCCAAGGACGTTGCCTCGGTTGAGTGTCTGCCGCAGCATCTGACGCTGGCGGCGCCGGAATGTTATGTGCGCCTGAAGGGCTATGCCCAGATGAATCCGCCGATCCGCGAGGCGCGCCACCGCGAAGCGCTGTGGCGCGCGGTCAATGCCGGGATCATCGATGTTCTAGGGTCGGATCATGCGCCGCACACGCTGGAAGAGAAGGCGCGGCCCTATCCCGCGTCGCCCTCCGGCATGCCGGGCGTTCAGACGCTGGTGCCGGTGATGCTGACCCACGTGAACGCTGGAAAGCTCAGCCTGCAGAGGTTCGTAGAACTGACATCGTCTGGGCCGCAGCGGGTTTTTGGCCTGGCCGACAAGGGGCGGATTGCCGAAGGGTACCACGCCGACTTTACGGTCGTGGACCTGAAGCGGAAGGAGATGATCACGGCGGACTGGTCGAAGTCGAAATGCGGCTGGACCCCGTTCGAAGGCTTCGAGGCGACCGGCTGGCCGGCGGCGACGATTGTGCGCGGCTGTTTCGTGATGCGGGACGGCGAGATTGTGGCCCGGGGCAGGGGGCGACCGGTGCGGTTTAACGAGACGCTGGAGGTTGTGGGGCCTTGACCCCCGTGACACCGCCCGCCTGGGCCGCCATAAGCGCCGGTCAGGAGACAGATCCGCATGGTCGAGACTGACACCGACAAAAGATTCCCCGGCCTGCGGCGGACGCTGATCTGGCTATATGAGGGGCTGGGGCGGTGGCCGCTGGTGTTTCGCTGGTCGATCCTGGTGTTCGATGTTGCGACGATCAGCTATTTCCTCGTCTCGCCCTTCCTGCCGCGTGAGGGGTTCTTCGTCTGGATCGATTATGCGATCGGCGGGGTGATTGCGCTGGACCTGGCGGCGCGGTTCTACATTACTCCGCGTAAGGACCGGTTTTTCTTTCGCTTCATGAACCTCGCGGACCTGGTCGTGGCGGTGGCGATGCTGGCGCCTCTGGTGGCGCAGAATTATGCCTTCCTGCGAATCATTCGGGCGGTTCGGATCGCGCGGGCGTTTTCCTTCCTGCGCCGGGAGAGCCCCTTGGCGCGAACCCTGGAGATGCATCACGACCTGCTCGACCGGGCGGTGAACCTGCTGGTCTTCCTCTTCATCATGTCGGCGCTTGTCTATGCGGATCAGGTGTCGCGAAGCCCGGATGTGAACAATTATCTCGACGCGCTCTATTACACTGTCACCAGCCTGACGACGACGGGATACGGCGATGTCCAGATCATCGGGCCGTGGGGGCGGGTGTTGTCGATCCTGATAATGCTGCTGGGGGTGACGCTGTTCCTGCGCCTATTGAAGGCGGTCGTCGTGCCGTCCGAGCGGGTGGAATATGAGTGCCAGAGCTGCGGGCTCAGCCGGCATGACAAGGACGCGGTGCATTGCAAGCATTGCGGAGAGGTCGTGTTCATCCCGACCAAGGGCCTCCGGGATTTCTGAGCAGGTTTGACGGCGGAAGTCTGATTTCAGCATGCTTTCGACAGAGGTGGCCATAACGCTCCGGATAACGATTTGCCTGCCTGACGGCCCCGCCGAGATGATCAAGCAGCTGGTGGCGGAGGGACGGTATGCCTCGCACAGCGACGTGATCCGAGCCGGGCTTCGGGCGCTTGAGGAAAGCCGGGCGGCGCATGAGGCGCGGCTCACAGCGATCCGACTAGACCTTGAAGCGCGGCTGGAGGAAGGCTCCGCCGCGATGGAGGAGGGCGTCCGGATGCTCGCTCAGTGGCGGCCCGAGCGCCGGAGGCAGGAGAAGGCCGGACGAGGTCGCATGAGGTTCGTGAGAGCCTCGCTGTCTGCGCGGCCTGGAGCGGATCGAGGCCCACATTCTCGACTCGACCGGAGATCTGGCGGCGGCGGAACGCCGGATCGATCAGATGCGGGACGCGGCCCGGAAGCTGGTGGATCTTCCCCGCCTCGGGCCTGACCGATCCGCTCTGGGGCCGGGTATAAGAATGCTGACCATGGGCGAGAAGTCCGTTTCACTTTACTTGGGGTAGAACGCAGAGCGAATTGTCCTGATGCTCCGGACCTTCTATGTCGCAGAAGACTATGGCGCCCTGATGCGCGCGGAGAATGACAACTGATGACCACAACCCATATTCCGTTTCGGGAGGTGCCTTACCTGCCGCTGAGGCTGACTGTCGACCGGCGGGCGGATGGGACGATCTATCTGGAGAATGGCCAGCCTCTGAAACCCGCGCCGCCGCACATGCTGGCTCCGCTGGTGCACTGGGCGGGGGCGCGGGGCAATCAGGTCTGGCTGGCGGAGCGTTGGCCGGAGGATCCGTCGCAGCCGGGCTGGCGGGAGATCCGATATGCGGAGGGGCTCGCCGAGGTGAAGCGCCTCGCCGCAGCTTTCCTGTCCGAGGGGGCGGGCGAGGGGGCGCCGGTGATGATCCTCTCGAAGAATTCGGTGGATCATGCGCTCGTCATGTATGGCGCGATGTGGGCGGGTTGCCCCGTAGTGCCGGTGACGCCGGCTTATGCGTTGCTCAGCCAGGACCTCGTTCGGCTGAATGCCATCGACCGGTTGACGTCGCCGAAATTCATCTACGTTGAGGACGGCGCCGCCTATCAGCGCGCGCTGGACGGGATAGCGCTGGAGGGGCGGCTGGTCATTTATTCCGGCGCGGCGCCGCGCGTACCGCGGGCGGTAAGCCTTGAGGATTTCGCGGCGCAGGCGGGAACCGCGGTAGAGGCCGCATATGCGATGATCCGTCCACAGACGGTAGCGAAATATATGCTGACATCAGGCTCAACGGGCGAGCCGAAGGCGGTGATCAACACGCATGGCATGATCGCCTCGAATGCCAAGATGATCCGGTCAGTCTGGGATGAGGCGCGGCTGGATGCGATCACCGGCGGGCCTCAGGTTATGGTGAATTTCCTGCCCTGGAGCCATACTTACGGCGCCAATGCTATCCTGCACAACATGCTCGACTGGGGCGGGACACTGTATCTGGATCAGGGGGCGCCGACGGCGCAGCGCCTGACGGAAATGATCCGAAATTTGAGGGAAATTCCAACGACGCAGCACACGACCGTGCCAGCGGCTTGGGCGGCGCTGGCGACGGCGCTGGAGCAGGACGGCGCACTGGCGGAGGTGTTCTTCTCTCGGCTGATCTCGATGGCCTATGGCGGGGCGGCAATGGGGCAGGACATTTATGAGCGCATCCAGGCGGTGGCCGTGCGCGTGACCGGCGAGCGGATTTCGCTGTCGGCCGGGTACGGAGCCACCGAGACCTCGCCGACGGCGTCGAACGTGCATTGGCCGAACGGGACGATGGGCCTGATCGGCCTGCCGCTGCCGGGCAATACCTTCAAGCTGTTGCCGAATGCCGGCAAACTTGAAGTGCGGGTGAAGGGGGTGAATGTCACGCCGGGCTATTTCCGCAATGCGGAGAAGACCGCTGAGGCGTTTGACGAAGAGGCCTTCTACAAGCTCGGCGATGCGGTGAAGTTTGTCGATCCCGAGCGGCCGGAGAAGGGCCTCGCCTTTGACGGGCGCACGGTCGAGGAGTTCAAGCTCGCGAGCGGGACCTGGGTGTCTGCCGGTGCGGTGCGGGTGGCAGCGGTGGCGGCCTGCAGCGGGGCGCTGTCCGACGCGGTCGTCTGCGGGCTGAACCGGGACGAGATCGGGCTGCTCGGTTTTCTGAACCTTGCCTGGTGCCAGAGGCTGGTGGGCGAGGCACTGGGGGCGGAGGAACTAGTCCGGCATCCGAAGGTGCAGGCCGCTGTGAAGGCTGGCCTAGCGGCGCATAATGCGGCGCATCCGAATGCGGCGGCGCGGGTGAAGCGCATCCTCTTGCAGTCCGTCGAGCCGCGCGCTGATCTCGGGGAAATCACCGAGAAGGGCTATCTCAACCAGTCGCGCACGCAGGCGCTGCGCGAGGCGGAGATTGCAGCGCTCTACGGGCCGGAGGCGGCGGACGGGAAGCTGCTGCTCTAGCCAGGTCGCGGTGTTTTGCATGACCGGCGAAAACCGAATAGGGATCGCGGGGAGAAACGCCGCAACCGGGAGACGCCGCCATGACCGAACCGACTGAGACTGAGGGCGCAATGACCGGGGCTGAGGCGCTCGTCTCGACGCTGGCGAATCATGGCGTGACCGCGTGTTTTGCCAATCCCGGCACGTCGGAGATGCATCTTGTCACCGCGCTGGACCGGGAGCCGCGCATTCGCTCTGCGCTGTGCCTGTTCGAGGGCGTCGCGACGGGGGCGGCCGATGGCTATGCGCGCGTGACCGGGTCGCCAGCGATGACGTTGCTACACCTCGGCGCAGGATTCATGAACGCCGGGGCGAACATCCATAATGCCAAGCGCGCCTGGACGCCGATGATCAATGTGATTGGCGATCATGCGGTGCCGCACCTGCGGTATGATGCGCCGCTGACCTCGAACATCACGGGGCTGGCGGGGCCGAATTCGGCCTGGGTCAAATCGGCGGACAGGGTGTCAGAGACAGGCGATCTTGCGGCCGAGGCCTGGGAGGCAAGTTTTGGCCCGGCGCCAGGTCCGGTGTCGCTGATCCTGCCAGCGGATTCGGCCTGGTCCGAGGGCGGACGGATCGGGAAGGGGCGGGCGCGGCCTGTGCTACGGGCGCCGGAGGCCGGCCGGATCGAGGCGGCGGCGCAGGCGGTGCGCGCGGCGGTGCGGCCGATGATCCTTATAAATGGCTCGGCTCTGACGGCGCCGGGGCTGAATGCAGCGGCGCGGCTGAAGGCGGCGGGCATCCGTGTGTTGACGGATACGTTCTTTGCGCGCCAGGCGCGCGGGGCAGGCGTGTTTGCGCCAGAGCGGATGCAGTATTTCGCTGAAGGGGCGATCAATGACCTTCAGGGTACGGACCTGATGCTCGTTGTCGGCACACAGGCGCCGGTGGCGTTTTTTGCCTATCCCGGCAAGCCGAGCCTGCTCGTTCCGGTAGGCTGCACGCCGATGATTCTAGGCGGTCCCGAGAGCGACGGCGCGGCGATTCTCGAAGCGCTGGCGGACGCGCTGAAGGCGAAGGATGTCGCGCCGGTCGCAAAGCTTGCGCTGCCGGATGCGCCGGCGGGGGCTCTGAATGCGGCGGGCATTGGCGCGTCGATTGCGCGGCATCTGCCGGAGGGAGCGTTTGTTTCAGATGACGGGGTTTCGAACGGCCTGCCGAGCTTTTTGCAGACCATGACGGCGCGGCCGCATGACTGGATGATGCTGACGGGCGGGGCAATCGGGCAGGGGATGCCGCTGGCGCTGGGGGCGGCCGTGGGGGCGCCCGGGAGCAAGGTTTTGTGCCTGACGGGCGACGGGGCGGCGATGTACACGAATCAGGCGCTGTGGAGCATGGCACGCGAGGGCGCGGATGTGGTTACGGTCGTGTTCGTGAATCATTCCTACCGTATCCTGAATATCGAACTGGCGCGGACAGGCGCCGGCAGTCCTGGCCGCGTGGCAGAGGATCTGCTGGGGTTGGACCGGCCCGAGATCGACTGGGTGAAACTGTCCGAAGCGCAGGGGGTGCCGGCGGCGAATGCGTCGACGGCGGAGGAGTTTGACACGGCGCTTTCGCGGGCGTTTGCGGCGGAGGGGCCGCAACTGATCGCGGCGCATTTGCCCGCGCGGTAGGGTTTAGGCCCTCACCTCCCATTGCCGTGAACTGACCCCCTCCTCTCCCGCAAGTGGGAGAGAGGTTCAGCCGCCGACCCCGCTTCCGCGCATTGGAGGTGAGGGATTTCGGGAACAAGCGGCGCGGGCGCACGTTCAGCGTTTACAACTATTTCCAGCACGAGGTGCGCGCCCATGTCTTCTTTTATGATCTATCTGATCGGTTTTGTCATTCTGATTGGCGGGGTCGCATATGCGGCCTTCATGCTGGGCGTAGCACTGATTTGGATCGGAGTGGGCGCCGTGATCCTGATGGGGATCGGCATCATCACCGCCGTCGGCAAGACCCGCCAGCGGGATGCGCCGCCCTCCAGCCAACCAGATGATGTCTAGTCGTGGGGACAGCGGCGGCAGGCGCTTGCGATTCGATTTCTGAGCGCGCATATAGGCCTTGGAGGCAGGCGGCGGACGGGCCGCTCGCCAACCGGGTCAGGCGGGGAACCGAGCAGCCCTAACGAGTTCCTGCCCGGGTCGCTCGCCTGTCTCCACCTTTCCCCTGACCCGCTTTATTCGACTCGCCGGCCAGATTGTCGATTCGGCCCTGATTTCATCGGCGATTTCACGGCGGCGCTGGCCGCAAGGGACGCAGTCGAAGGCATGTGGCCGCCATTGCAGGGGTGTGCGGGCGCCCAAAAAAATTACGCCGGAGCTTTTGTTTCTCGCCTGCAAGGCGTTAGGGTCGCAGGGTGACTTGCCTGCAGTGACAGGGGATCAGGGGATTCGTTAACTGGCTGTTTACAGGATTTCCACGGCCTTCTTTGACGGTTTTGCGAATAGGGCGTTGACCGGTAATTAACCTTCCGACACTATATGTAGTGTCAGGGGCCGGGCGGAAAACCACATCTGGTTTAAGTCTCCGGAACTCCCATATCTGTTGCTCGGTTCAAGGGAGGGTGGCCATGTCGGCTTCCAATGCAAAGTCTGTTGCTGAAGCGGCGGCCCGCAAGGGCAAACCCCGTTCAGGAGCACCGGCGAAAGTGACGTTGGTTCTGACCAATCAGGTCCAGACTGACCCGTCGCGCGACGCGCTGCTGACGGATTTCGGCAAGAAGACGCTGGATGACCGATACCTGCTGCCGGGCGAGAGCTATCAGGACATGTTTGCACGCGTCGCGACCGCCTATGCGGATGACGCGGCCCATGCCCAGCGCATTTATGACTACATCTCGCGTCTGTGGTTCATGCCGGCGACGCCGGTGCTGTCGAATGGCGGTGCGGACCGCGGCCTGCCGATTTCCTGCTTTCTCAACCAGGTCAGCGACTCGCTCGATGATATTGTCGAGACCTGGACCGAGAATGTCTGGCTTGCCTCGAACGGCGGCGGCATCGGCACCTATTGGGGCAATGTCCGCTCGATCGGCGAAAAGGTCGGCCAGAACGGGCAGACCTCGGGTATTATCCCGTTTATCCGCGTGATGGATTCGCTCACTCTCGCGATTTCACAGGGCTCGCTGCGGCGTGGCTCGGCGGCCTGCTATCTCGACATTCACCATCCGGAGATCGAGGAATTCCTCGAGATCCGTAAGGCCAGCGGCGACTTCAACCGCAAGAGCCTGAACCTCCACCATGGCATCAACATCACAGATGCATTCATGGAAGCGGTGCGCAATGATGAGGATTTCGGGCTGATCTCGCCGAAGTCCGGCGACACGCTGAAACATGTGAATGCACGCAAGCTTTGGCAGAAGATCCTCGAACTGCGGATGCAGACGGGCGAGCCGTACCTGCTGTTCACCGACACGGTGAACAATGCGATGCCGGCGCACCAGAAGCGTCTGGGCTTGAAGGTCACGCAGTCGAACCTGTGTTCCGAAATCACGCTGCCGACCGGCGTCGATCACCGCGGCGTGGACCGCACGGCGGTCTGCTGCCTGTCTTCGGTGAATGCCGAGACCTTTGCCGAATGGTCGAAGGTGGAGGGCTTCCTCGAAGACATCTTCCGCTTCCTCGACAATGTGCTGGAGGATTTCATCCAGCGCGCCCCTCCGGAAATGGCGCGTGCAGTCTATTCGGCCAAGCGCGAGCGGTCCGTCGGGCTGGGCGTCATGGGTTTCCACTCCTTCCTGCAGGCTATGAATGTGCCTCTGGAAAGCGCGACGGCCAAGGCGCTGAACCTGAAGATCTTCAAGCATATCCGCCAGGGCGCGGATGCGGCTTCTGTGACGCTGGCGAAAGAGCGGGGCCCTTGCGAGGATGCGCGCGATGTCGGCATGATGGCGCGCTTCTCCAACAAGATGGCGGTTGCGCCGACGGCTTCGATCTCGATCATCTGCGGGGGCACGTCGGCGGGTATCGAACCGATCCCGGCGAACGTCTACACGCACAAGACACTGTCGGGCTCGTTCACGGTGAAGAACCAGCAGCTCGAGACGCTGCTCGACGCCAAGGGCCTGAACAATGACGAGATCTGGAACTCGATCCTCGAACATGAAGGGTCAGTGCAACATCTGGAATGCCTCGACGCGCATGAGAAAGACATCTTCAAGACGGCCTTCGAACTCGACCAGCGCTGGATCATCGAACTGGCGGCGGACCGCACGCCGTTCATCTGCCAGTCGCAGTCTCTGAACTTGTTCCTGCCGGGCGACATCGACAAATGGGACTTGCACATGCTGCACTGGACGGCATGGGAGCGGGGTTTGAAGTCGTTGTACTATGCCCGGTCGAAATCGGTTCAGCGGGCAGCCTTTGCCGGCTCGGACCGGATCGAGGCCGTGGATATGAAGACCGAGAGCACCGATTATGACGAGTGCCTAGCCTGCCAGTAGGGGGCGGCGCCCGACCTGAGCCGGGATGCGGTTGATCGATTCTGAGACAGAAGACGCCCACCGGCCTGGTGGGCGTTTTTTCATTAACGCCGCCCGGCCTGAGCGGCGGCCGCAATTTCGCCGGAATCGTCAAAGGGTTAATCCGCGGCTGCGGCTGGGCGAGTGTAGGAATATCTCAAAATTTTAAGTTGAAACAGGGCCCTGCGAGCCGCTCCTCTGGTAGGGCGTCAACGCTTTCCGGTTAACCTGAAGACGCCAAAATTGTGTTGGGGCTCCGATACGCTTCATGATACGGGAACTTAAGGCGATGATCCTCGTTAATTGCATAAGTGTTAGGGGATCCATCGTGAGAGGCACCAGACGTATGATGATCGCGATCGCCACAAGCCTTGCCGCAATGATGTGCAACGGGTGTATCTCGAACGATGCGACCTCCAATACAAGCTATTCCACACCGGCCCCCGCCTCTGACGGCGTCGCCATGGCGATGCCGGGTTATTTCGGTCACGGGCCGCTGAACACGCCTTCGACAACTATCGCCGCGACGATGGGCGTCGATAGCCCGGCGCAAGTCGTGCAGCTCTATGGCGGGCCCAGTAGCCATGTGACCGTGCAGACGGCCCCAGCGCCGCGCTCGGCGTTCAACCTGACGGGAACGGGTTATGAGGGCGGCTCGATCAGCCAGACGGATTTCGCCTGGGGCTCCAGCCCTACATTGTCGGCCGTTGCCGCAGAGATCGCCACCGCCCGCTATGGCCAGCCGATGGAAGCCTCGCGCGACATGAGCCTCGGCCTCTCGATTGAGGCGCCGTCCGACCGGACGGGTCTTGGCTTCGATGTCAGCGTTGTGCCGCGTTATGCCGTGCGCGATGAGGGCGATCTGTCGACCCAGCGCCTCGGCGGTGAAGTCCGGTTCGGGCAGAGCCTCGGGCTTGTAAGTGCGGGCGGTACGCCGCAGGGCTGGTATTTCTTTGTCGGCGCAGACGGCGAAGCGCTGGTCTGGGACAATTCCCGGTCCATGCCGTCGCTCGGCGACCTACTCGACATGCAGATGACCGACCAGGTGACGGTCGGTGACATGCAGGCCGGCTTCTCGATCCAGCGCGGCCCCGGCCAGCTTTCGCTCAGCTACATCCGCCGCGAAGTGAAATTTGACGACCGCAACCGGTCACTGAAGGATTCCGAGGATTTTGCCGGCATTACGTTTACCATGCGACGATAGGCTGAATCGACGCGTTTGCGGTTGATTCACTTGCATTTTCATTGTTGCGCTCATCACCGCGCAGTCGGGGATCGCGGGCGGTTTCCTCCTCAGCAGGCCCGCGCGTTCGCAGGGACAAGCGGAGTTCGAGGAGGCTGAGGATCAGTCATCCGTATCCAGGGGTGGCGCGTCTGAGTTTTCGCGCCTTGGGCGGGCGACGAGTTCGCCGAGGTCTGTCAGTTCGATAAAGGTGTCGGCTTCGCGGCGGAGGTCGTCGGAGATCATTGGAGGGCTGGCATTCATCGTCGAGACGACCGAGACGCGCACGCCGCGGGACTTCACCGCTTCGACCAGGCGCCGGAAATCGCCATTGCCGCTGAACAGGACAATATGGTCGCAGTAAGCGGCGGCCTCGAGCATGTCGACGGCGAGTTCGACATCCATGTTACCGCGCACGCGCTTGCGGCCGTCGCGATCGACAAATTCGCGGGCGGCCTTTTTCACGACGTTGAAGCCGTTATAGGCCAGCCAGTCGACCAGCGGGCGGATCGGGCTGTATTCGTCGCTCTCGACGAGGGCGGTGTAATAGCTCGCCCGAACCAGGCGGCCGCGGGACTGGAACTCCTTCAGGAGCTTGCGGAAATCGATCTCGAGGCCGACGGCGCGGGCGGCGGAATAGAGATTCGCCCCGTCGATGAACAGCGCCAGACGCTCATCCTTGTAAAAAGCCATTGGCTTTATCCTTCTCGTCCAATAGGGAGGGGCTCAAATTCACTGCCCTGATGTGTTTCAACCCGAATAACCCAGCCTGGACACCTTGTGCAAGGATGGGTTGCGGCGGCGTGCTGCGGCACATATAAAGGGCGGTTCAAAGGAGACTGATCCGCTTATGGCCCGTGTTACCGTTGAAGACTGTATCCAGAAGGTCCCGAACCGTTTTGAACTCGTGCTGCTTGCAGCTCACCGCGCGCGCATGATCCGGGAGGGCTCGCCCCTCACAGTGGAGCGCGACAATGACAAGGACCCCGTGGTCTCGCTGCGCGAAATCGCAGACGGCTCGGTGGACCTGAAAGTTGTCAAGGAAGCGATGATCTCCAACCTCCAGGACATCCGTCCAGGCGAGGAGAGCGAGCGCGAAGCCGACCGCGTGGCCCTGCAGGCTGCCCCGGCGGCGAGCGAGGACGATGTCCTGCGCGCCTATCAAGCTGAAATCGAATCCGGGCGCGACGACCGGCTTTAGGAGTTTCGATGGACGGCAGCGCCCTTTCCGCCACGGATCAAGGGGTTGGCGGGGGGGCTGGCAAGCTAGCCGCTGCCGGCGGGTCTGAGTCCGGCGCGATGCCTGTTCTCTCCCGCGAGGAGCTGATCGCCAAGGTTCGGGCCTATCACCCAAGGGTAAAATCCGAACTTCTCGGCCAGGCCTATGACTTCGCCAAGAAGCATCACGGAACCCAGTCGCGCGATTCCGGCGAGGCGTATTATTCACATCCCGTGCAGGTCGCGAGCCTTCTGGCCGATGTGCGAATGGATGAGGTGACGATTGTCGCCGGTCTGCTGCATGATGTGGTTGAAGATACGGCGATCGATATCGGCGACATCGAGGTGCGATTCGGCGCCAATGTGGCCGAGCTGGTCGACGGGGTGACCAAGCTCGACAAGCTGGAATTCGAATCCAAGGAAACGGCGCAGGCGGAGAATTTTCAGAAATTCATCCTGGCGATGACGAGTGATATCCGTGTGCTGCTGGTGAAGCTCGCTGACCGGCTGCACAATATGGAGACGCTACACTTCCGCAAGAAGCCGGAGAGCCGCCAGCGCACGGCGCGCGAGACGATGGATATTTATGCCCCGCTCGCCCGGCGGATCGGCCTGTATGATCTCGCCGCGCGGATGGACGATCTGGCGTTTCAAGAGCTGAACCCCGAGGCGCGCCGCGCTATCCTCTACAGGCTGGAAGAACTTGAGCGCGAGAACCGGGGTGATCTCGATCGTATACGGACGGATCTCGTTCGCCTGCTGGACGCTGCCAGGATCAGCTACCGGATCCGTGGGCGAAGGAAACAGCCCTATTCGCTGTGGCGCAAGCTGGAGCGCAAATCGATTTCGTTCCGCGATGTGGCGGACCTGTTCGCCTTCCGCGTGATCGTGCCCGACACGATGGACTGCTACCGCGTGCTGGGCGTGCTGCATACCAACTGGGCATGTATTCCGGACCGGTTCCGGGACTTTATCTCGGTGCCGAAGCCAAACGGCTATGCCAGCCTGCACACAACGGTCCGCGCTTCGGGCAATCGGCGGGTTGAGCTGCAGATCCGTACCGAGACGATGGACCGGACGGCCGAGCACGGCGTAGCCGCGCATTGGGGTTACAAGAACCGCTCCTATGGCTTTGACCTTGAATCGGCGCGGGCTGCCGGCCTCGATCCCGAGGCGAACCTGAATGCGCTTGCGCAGCTGCTGAGCGACGGGGCGGAGCCGGGCGAATTCCTTGAGCATGCCAAGCTGGAAATGTACCGCGAGCATGTGTTCACCTTCACGCCGAAGGGCAAGCTAATCGTCCTGCCGGCGGGCGCCATGCCGCTCGACTTTGCGTATGCGGTGCATTCGGCGGTGGGTGACACAGCCATCGGGGCACGGATCAATGGCGAGGAAAAGTCCTTGCGCCGGCCGCTCAAGAACGGCGATGTGGTGGACATCATCCGGGGCAAGTCGCCGATGCCGATCCGCGGCTGGGAGATGCTGACGCATACAGGCCGGGCGAAATCGGCGCTGCGGCGGCTGGAGCGCGAGCGCGAGGGCGTGGAATTCCGGCGGCTCGGCGAGGGGCTGATCAACCAGGCGCTGCGCAGGGCGGGCGCGGACCCGGTCGATGTGATGCTTTATGATGTCTCGCAGCGGCTCGGCTTCAATCTGGTGGATGAGATGCGCGAGGCGGTCGGCCGCGGCCGGGTACAGACGGCGCTGATCATCCAGCTTCTGTTTCCTGGCTATCAGCCGGACCGCACCGATGATGAGGCGAAGACGCCGATCGACAGCGACCACGCGCCCTTGTTCGTGGAAGGCAGCGACCTGACGCCGGGCGTGACGTTGCATCTGGGCACCTGCTGCCATCCCGTGCCGGGCGACCGGATCATCGGGGTGCAGGTGCCGGAGAAGGGACTCGTCGTGCATGTGTCGAGCTGTCCGCGCCTCGCCGAATATGACGACCAGCCGGGGCTGTGGCGCGACCTGAAATGGACAAGCCTTGCGCATACCGGCGCGGTGGCGGTGTCGCGTATACGTGTCAATGCAGCGAACCAGAAGGGTGTACTCGCGAAGCTGTGTTC
The DNA here is from genome assembly GCA_964409375.1 of uncultured Hyphomonas sp. Lineage (GTDB taxonomy): Bacteria > Pseudomonadota > Alphaproteobacteria > Caulobacterales > Hyphomonadaceae > Hyphomonas. Next base: position 56,107 of record CAYPDA010000003.1, on the reverse strand, counting down.
GGCGGTGGCCGAGTCCAAGGGGAATATCATCGGTATTTCGACGGCGTCGCGGCATCCGGACTTTATTGAGCTGATGATGGATATCGAGGTTGAAGATCTGAAGCGCCTGACCCAGATCCTGGCGGCGCTCCGGTCGCTGGCGGTGGTCGACCGCGTGGTGCGCGACCAGGAGGGACAGAATGACCAGTGATGACGTGCTCGCCGTGTTCAGAGAGGCGGGCGCTTTGCTGGAGGGGCATTTCATCCTCTCCTCCGGGCGGCGCAGCCCCGTGTTCTTGCAGAAGGCGCTTGTCTTCTCGCGGCCGGACCTGTCCGAACGGCTGTGCCGGGCTCTGGCAGACAAGGTAACCTCCGCCTTCGGACGGATTGATATTGTCGCCGGGCCGGCGGTGGGCGGAATCATTCCCGGCTATGAGCTGGCAAGGCACCTGGGGGCGCGGGCGATCTTTGCCGAGCGGGTGGACGGGCAGTTGCAGTTTCGGCGGGGGTTTTCGATCTCGGAAGGAGAGCGCGTACTGATTGCCGAGGACATTGTGACGACGGGGCTGTCTTTCCGCGAGACCCATCGGGCGCTGGGACCTCTGCCAGGCGAGGTGCTCGGCGGGGCGTGCATTATCGACCGGTCTGGTGGGCGTGCCGATGTGGGTTGCAAGCTGGTCTCGCTCGCAGCGGTAGATTTTCCGGACTATGCGGCAGATGATCTGCCGGCGGAGCTGATGGCACTGGAGGCGGTCAAGCCGGGCTCGCGAGGCCTTGCGGGATGAGTGAACGCTTGCGTCTTGGCGTGAACATAGACCATGTCGCGACGATCCGTAATGCGCGGGGCGGAGCGCACCCCGATCCGATGCGCGCGGCGGAGATCGCGGCGGCAGCGGGGGCGGACGGCATCACCATTCACCTACGAGAGGACCGGCGGCATATTCGCGACGGCGACCTAGACGCGATTCGCGGTGCGAGTCACCTGCCGATCAATCTTGAAATGGCGGCGACCGAGGAGATGACGGACATTGCCGTACGGTTTCGTCCGCAGGCGGCGTGTATCGTTCCGGAGCGGCGCGAGGAGCGCACTACAGAGGGCGGGCTGAACGTTGCCGGGCTGCATAACCAGATTGCGCCGATCGTCAGCCGGCTTCGGGAGGCGGGCGCGCGTGTCTCGCTGTTCATCGAGCCGGACCCGGTGCAGATCGCGGTGGCCGAAGTGCTGAAGGCGCCGGTGGTGGAGCTGCATACGGGGCGGTATGCGGAGCTTTGGATTGAAGGCGGGATGGAAGCGGTGGCGCCAGAACTCGAACGGCTGAAGCGCGCGGCGGCCGATGCGCGGCGCCGGGGTGTCGAGCCGCATGCGGGGCATGGGCTGACCTTTGACAATGTCGGGCCGGTGGCGGCGATTACCGAACTGGCAGAGCTGAATATCGGGCATTTCCTGATTGGTGAGGCGATCTTCATTGGGCTGGATGCAGCGATCCGCGAGATGCGCCGGCGCATTGACGAGGCGCGCGCATGATCATCGGTATCGGGAATGATCTCTGCAATATCGACCGCATCCAGCGGGCGTTGGACCGGTTTGGTGAGCGGTTTGAGCGGCGTGTGTTCACGCCGCATGAGATCGCCAAGGCACGCGGGCGGCGGCGCGTGGCGGAGACGTATGCCAAGCGCTTTGCTGCCAAGGAAGCTATGGCCAAGGCGCTGGGCACGGGCGTGCCGCGCGGGGGTGTGCACTGGCAGCATCTGGGTGTCATCAACCTGCCGTCGGGTAAGCCGGGCTTTGAGCTGACCGGCGGGGCGGCGGCGCGGCTGGAGAGGATCACGCCGGCGGGACACCGCGCCGCAGTGCATCTGACACTCACGGATGATCATCCCTGGGCAGAAGCGCAGGTGATCATTGAGGCGTTGCCGGTGGACGGCACATGAAGCCCGCCCGGCCGAAACGTACCCGCCAGCGCGCCGCCATAAAGGCCCCACGGCCGACGCTGTCGCCAGATGTGCTGAAGGCGGCGCAGGAGGCTGTCGGCTACAGGTTCAAGGAGCCGGGCCTTCTCGTCCGTGCGCTGACGCATCCGAGTGCGGTGGCGTCGGTAGACGCCGTGCGGCTTTCGAACCAGCGGCTGGAATTTCTCGGCGACCGGGTGCTGAACCTGATCATCGCCGAGCGGCTGTGTTATAGACGGCAGACGGAGAGCGAGGGCGACCTCGCGCCGCGGCTGAACCGGCTGGTCAAGAAGGGCGCGTGCGCCGACGCGATGAGGCATCTTGGACTGCAGGCCTTCCTGATCCTGTCAGACGGCGAGGTTTCCTCCGGCGGGCGCGAGCGGGAATCGACCATTGGCGATGCGTGCGAAGCGATCATTGCGGCGGTTTATGAGGATGGCGGCCTCGGCGCGGCGCGCAAATTCATCGAGCGGGCCTGGGCGCCTCAGTTTGAGGCTGCGCCGGTCGAGACACGGGACCCAAAGACGCTGCTGCAGGAACTGGCGCAGGGGCAGGGCCATCCGTTGCCGGAGTATATCGTGACGGGGCGGTCCGGGCCGGATCATGCGCCCGTGTACGAGGTTGAGGTACGCCTGCCGCTGGGATCAGCCAGCGCAAGCGGCCCCTCCAAACGTGAAGCGGAGCGCGAGGCAGCAGCCCGAATGCTCAGGGAACTGGCGGGAACAGAATGACTGACACTGAAACAGAGATCTTCCGTGCCGGTTTCTGCGCCATCATCGGCGCGCCGAATGCCGGCAAGTCTACGCTGACCAACCATCTGGTCGGCACCAAGGTGGCGATCGTCACGCACAAGGTGCAGACGACGCGGTTTCCCGTGCGGGGCGTGGCGCAGCTGGGCGACACGCAGATCGTAATCGTCGACACGCCGGGCATCTTTACCGCCAAGCGGCGGCTGGACCGGGCGATGGTGAAGGCAGCCTGGGGCGGGGCGGAGGATGCCGATTGTATCGTGCATCTGATCGACGCCTCGGCCTGGGTGGCGGAGATTGCCGGGGGCACAAGCGCGGCGCAGCGCCATTCGCTGGACGATGACCGGCGGGTGATCAGCCAGCTGAAGGAAGGCGGCAAGCGAGCCTTCTTGGCGTTGAACAAGATTGATCTCTTCCCACATGATCAGCTGTTGCCCGTGATGGCCGCGATGAACGGCGAAGGCGTATATGACGAGATCTTCATGGTCTCGGCGGTGAACGGCCACGGCGTTGCGGCGCTCGAGGCGGCGATTGCCGCACGGATGCCCGAGGGCCCCGCGCTCTATCCCCCGGACCAGGTGGCAGATTTGCCGATGCGTCTCTTGGCGTCAGAAGTGACGCGCGAAAAGCTGATGCTGCGCCTTCACCAGGAACTGCCCTACCAGCTTATGGTGGAGACGGAGGCCTGGGAAGAGCGTAGTGACGGATCCGTCCGTATCCAGCAGGTTATCGTCGTCGGGCGCGAGGGGCACAAGGCAATGGTGCTCGGCAAGAATGGCAGCCAGATCAAGGAGATCGGCCGCCAGGCGAGGCTGGAGCTAACCGATGTGCTCGAGCGGCCTGTGCATCTTTTCCTGTTCGTGAAGGTGGATGAACGCTGGCAGGAGAAGCGCGAGCGCTATCAGGGCATCGGCCTCGATTTCGACGTTTAGGCCGCCGCGCGCCTGACGCAGCGTCATGGCCGGATAAGCCGCGTAGCGGCTTGCGCGGGGCGAGGAGGCCGGACTATCACCGGCTGAGGCAGACACGTCGGGGAGATAAGACAATGCGCGATGTAGTGATCGTTGAGCCGGTTCGCACGGCGGTGGGCGGCTTTGGCGGATCGTTCAAGAGCGTGCACGCGCATGAGCTTGGCGCGGCTGTGGTCGAAGGGCTGATGGCGCGCACCGGCCTTGCGAAGGACAAGGTCGATGATGTGATCTTCGCGCAATGCTACCCTTCCATGGATGCGCCGGCGCTGGGGCGCGTGGTGGCGCTGGACGCGGGTCTGCCGGTGGAGGTGACCGGCATGCAGATCGACCGGCGCTGCGGCTCCGGCCTGCAGGCGATCATCAATGCGACGATGCAGGTGGCGACCGGCGCGATGGACTGCGTGATCGCGGGAGGCGCGGAGTCGATGAGCAATGCGCCCTTCTATTCGACCGGCATGCGCTGGGGCCTGGGCCAGGGCAACGTGATGCTGCATGACGGGCTGGTGAACGGGCGGCTGACGGCGGGCGGGAAGAATTTCCCCGTGCCGGGCGGCATGCTGGAGACGGCGGAGAATCTGCGGCGCGATTACCAGATTACGCGCGAGGCGCAGGATGCGTTCGCAGCGTCGTCTCATGCCAAGGCGGTGGCGGCGCAGCAGTCCGGCGTGTTTGATGAGGAGATCATTCCGTTCACGGTCAAGGGCCGCAAGGGCGATACGGTGGTGACTCACGACGAACATCCGCGTACGGATTCAACGGCTGAGGTCCTGGCGAAGCTGAGGCCGATCCGGCAGAAGATGGACCCGGACGCAACCGTAACAGCGGGCAATGCCAGCGGGCAGAATGATGGCGCCTCGGCATGCCTGGTAATGACGCGGGAGATGGCGGAGGCGCATGGGCTGAAGCCGATGGCGCGGCTGGTCTCCTGGGCGGTGGCCGGTGTCGGCCCGGCGGTGATGGGGATAGGGCCTGTTCCGTCCACGGAAAAAGCGTTGAGGAAGGCGGGGCTGTCGCTCAAGGATATCGACCTGATCGAGCTCAACGAGGCGTTTGCCGCGCAGGTGCTCGCTTGTACGCAGGCGCTGGGCTTAAGCGAGGCTGATTACCAGCGGCTCAACGTGCATGGTTCCGGTATCTCGCTCGGCCATCCGGTCGGCGCGACGGGCGGACGGATCCTTGCAACCCTGCTGCGTGAGATGGACCGGCGCGAGGTGCGCTACGGCGTCGAGACAATGTGCATCGGTGGCGGGCAGGGCCTGGCGGCGGTGTTCGAGCGGGTCAGCTGAAGAATCTCCGGATTCGGATCTCCTTAACCTTGAAGTAAAAGTAACTTGCGTTGTGAGGTGGGATGGCGCATATCAATCGTATCGACATTGGCCAGACGATCAGGCGCGCGCAACCGAAAGGTTGCAGTTTCAGAAACTCTCCAAAAATGCGATACGCAAGGACTGGCGCACTGTCAGTCCACACATCACTATGAGACGAACTAAATGACCAACGGTACCGTGAAATTCTTCAACAGCCAAAAGGGCTTCGGCTTCATCGCGCCTAACAATGGCGGCAATGATGTCTTCGTGCATATCTCGGCGCTCGAGCGCTCGGGTATCTCGGCCCTCAACGAAGGCCAGAAGGTTTCCTACGAAACAGAAATCGACAAGCGCTCCGGCAAAACTGCCGTCAGCTCCATCGAACTGGCCTGACGACAGCGGTATTCAGACGCCTTACCGCGTCGGATGCCCGATCATTCCGGAAAGCACGCTTCGGTAACGGGGCGTGCTTTTTTCGTTTCTGGGGCGGGGATGGCCCGGTCAGAGGGACGGGGACAACGACAGGAGCAGCATGTGGCGGGATTAGGAGAAAAGGGAGTGGTCCCTGTGGAGACTGATCTGCATATAGCTTGTCTCGAAGCTGACAGTTGTGTGGCTCGCCAGCCAATGCTGACGCCGAGGCGGTTCTGGTCGAAGCCAGGCGCCGGGCCTGCAGCCATGTCATTCAGTGTCCAGAACACCTCATTCCATGCAGACAAGCTAACGTCCTCCGAGAGCGTGCGGGAATAGCGCAGCCGCCATCCCGTGTCGCCGCCGGCGTTCGGCATCCGCTGTTCGAGCCGGGTGTGGCCGGAAACCTCGCCGCTTCCCAGTGAGAGGGCGGGGTAGATGATCTCCTGCCACACCCGGTCCTCGCGGATGTCGGCGAGCAGGCCGCCATCATGGAAGCGCGCGAGACCGGCGTCGCGGCGGACGCCGCCATCCATCCGCTAAATGACGGCGCCGCGGAAGACCGAGCGATCGGTATCAGACCTGTGATCGGCAAAACGCAGCTCCGCTTTGGCGCGATAGCCCCAGCGATCGGAGCCGGCGAGTTTTCCGGTGACAGTGACGCCGGACCAGAGCTTTGTCTCTTCAGCGGCCGCTGGCCCGGCAAGACAGGCGAAAAGCGCCCCGCAGGCGATAAGGGCTGAACGATACATGGACAGCGCAACTCCGCAAGGCACAAGCGCTGGATGCACCGAGTCGGCAGGATCCCTGAAGCATCCGTTCTGTCACATAAAAGTCATGATAGATGCAGAACAACAGAATCTTTATCGGGGTTCCCGCCGCCTCAGCGCAGCCCGAAAAACAGCGTCACGACGGCGATGCATCCGATGTTGAGCCAGAAGCCGGTGCGGATCATGCGGCTGATGGGGAACTGGCGCATGCCGAATACGACGGCGTTCGGGCCAGTCGCGATGGGGAGCATGAAGGCGCAGGAGGCGGCCATTGCCACGGGGATCACCAGCGTCTGCACATCCGCGCCGATGGCGAAGGCGAGGGCGCCGAGGACGGGCAGGAAGGTCGTGACGGCGGCGACATTGGACATGATCTCGGTCAGGAAGATGATCATTGTCACGAGCACGAGCAACATCAGGATAGTTGGCACACCGCCGAGACCGGAGAGGAGCATGCCGAGCCAGGCGGCCAGGCCTGAGGCCTGGACACCGGCGGCGAGCGATAAGCCGCCCCCAAACAGCAGCACAACATCCCAGGGCAGGGTCTTGGCATCGTCCCAGCTCAGCAGCGACCAGCTGCCGGTCTGTTCGGCGTCTTCGCGGCTGCCATGCGGCACGAGAAACATGGCGATGGCGCCGAGAATGGCGACGCCCATATCGGTGAGCCCGGCGAAGATAGGGATCCGGACGAGTTGTTCGCGCAGGATCCAGGCGAGGGCGACAGTGCCGAACACCATGGCCACGCGGCCTTCGGGGCGCGTGATGCGGCCAAGGGCGGCGTGTTCCTGCTTGATAACGCTCCGGGCGGCTTCGGCAGCGCCGGCCGTTGAGGTTAGCCCGCGGGTGACGAGGAGCCAGGCCAGCGGCAGTATGATCACCACGATGGGCAGGCCAATCATCATCCATTGCCGGAAGCTGATATCGATGCCGGTATTCTCGCGCAGCCAGCCCATGGCGATTAGGTTGGTGGGCGTGCCGACGGGGGTCGCGAGGCCGCCGATCGAGGCGGAATACGCGATGCCGAGGAGGAGGGCGCTGGCGAGTTTTGGGCCGCCGCCGGCCGCGAACGCGACGGACATGGCGATTGGCGCCATCATCAGGGTGGTGGCCGTATTGGAGATCCACATTGAGAGCAGCGCGGTGGCGATCATGAAGCCGGCGGCGAGGAGCTTGAGGCGCGCGCCGGAGACGAGCAGCACATTCAGCGCGATACGCCGGTGCAGATTCCATTTCTCTATGCCGATGGCGATGATGAAGCCACCCAGCAGCAGTAGTACGACCTGATCAGCATAGGGCGCGGCGATCTCGCGCAGCGTCGCAACGCCGGTGAGGGGCAGGAGGCCAAGCGGGAGCAGCGAGGTGACGGCGATGGGCACGGCCTCGCTCGCCCACCAGACGGCCATCAGGACGAGGATACCGGCAACCAGCATGCCGCCGCGCTCGAGCCCCCCGGGCACCGGGCCAAGGGCGATCAGCAGGCCGAGGGCCGGGCCAAGGAACAGGCCGATCCTGGCGGCGCTGCCCGGCCGGAGGGCTGCGGCCTTACGGTCGCCTTCGGTCATGCTGTTTCCCCCGCAAGAACTAAACTTGCGGGCACGCTAGCCGGTTTTGGGCGGGAGGCAAATTGGTGCGGGCGGCCGGACTCGAACCGGCACGGCCGTTGGGCCTGGGGATTTTAAGTCCCCTGTGTCTACCATTTCACCACGCCCGCACCTCGGGCGTGAGCGTTAGGCGCTGGGCGGGTGAATGGCAAGACCGGGGGCAGGCAGCTCAGGCGTTCGCGGCGGCGGGCTGGCGCACGGCGGCGCCGATTTGCGTGCGGGCACCCGTGATGGCCGCGTCGCGGGCCTCGGGGCCAAAGCCGATCTTCTCGGCATGAATGAAGCTGACATCTGTCAGGCCGATGAAGCCAAGCAGCTGGCGAAGGTAGGGCTCCTGGAAGTCGATGGCCTTGGCGGGGCCTTCGGAATACAGGCCGCCGCGGCTCTGCACGACGATGACGCGTTTGCCGGTGATGAGGCCTTCAGGGCCAGCCTCGGTATAGCGGAAGGTTTCGCCAGCGCGCAGGACGAAATCGAACCAGCTGCGCAGCGTGGTCGGCACGCTGAAATTATACATCGGGGCGCCGATGATGATGGTGTCGGCAGCTTTAAGCTCGGCAATTAGGGCGTCAGACAATTCGCGGGCGGCGAACTGCTCGGCGGTCTCCGGCGTTCCGCGAACCCCAGCGAGATTTGTGGAGGTCAGGTGCGGGATTGTGTCTGTGTCGAGGTCGCGGTTCAAGACCCTCGTCTCAGGCGCGCTGGCGAGGATGTCGGCGATAGCAGTCTCCACCAGCAGGCGTGAAACCGAGGCGGCGCCGGAGGCGCTGCTGTTGAGGACGAGAAGACTGGACATGGGAGGCTCCGTGGCAAAAGAGTTTGCTTGCAGGGCCTTAAATGGGAGCGGGGCATGGTATGTGATCGGCGGTGTGCGCGATAACACTTATGCGCGATGGGGAGAGGATCAGGCGCGGAGGCTGGCCAGCAGGGCGGGCGTCAGGGCCTTGTTGAAGCGCGAGATATTGGCGACGGATTCATGCGAGAAGCTGGCGCCGGAATACCAGGTGCGCGACTGGCCCTGCATTCCGCGCAGGGTTTCCAACAGGCCGGCCTCGATGGCCTTCAGGTCGTAGTGAGGGAAATAGCGCCAGGTCTTTGCGTTGACAATGTTGACGAGGCTGGCGCCGAGATCGGCGAGGTCGCGTTCGAGGAAGATGCGCAGTTCCTGCGGTGTGTAGTCGCCGGGGATCTGGCCCGTCACGTAGAGGTGGCCGCCGAAATCCAGGCTGTGGCCTTCATAGCGCGCCGAGATCAGCTGGCCTGGATAGGATCCCGGCAGGAAGGCCTTGGAGAAGGAACGGATGTCTTCACCGGTGAACCAGTCCTGGACGACGATCAGCGAGGTCGCGTAGCCCTTCCAGCTGATCGCGCCGGCGACCGCCTTTTCGTCCGCTGTCGGACTATCGACGATAGCGTTCCAGTCATCGACCGGGATGGTGCAGGCGAGCGCGCCGGCGGCGAGCGTGGTGCCATCCCTGAAACGGATTAACGCGCCTTCGGTGCCGCGTTCGATGCGTGTGACGTCGCAGCTGAGCCGGACATCATGGGTGTCTGCGAGCAGGTCCCAGAAATGGGACCAGCCGCGGCCGGGCATGATCAGCTTGCCGGTCGCGCCGCTCATGATGGTGTGGAAGTCCACCCATTGCATCGCCTGGTAGATCGAGACTTCGGTGAGATAACCATAACCGAGCGCGGTGACGGCGCGGTACATCAGCCGGATCATCTTTGGCAACTTGTGCTCGGTCAGCCAGGCTTCGGCCGGCATAGCGGCTTCGGCGAGTACGGAGGGCTTGTCCGGATAGCGGCGCAGTTCACCAAGCAGGCGTTCGCGCTTTTTCAGATAGCGCAGGACCTGTTCAGGCAGCGGAGGGCCGCCGGCAGTGCCGATGTAGTCGCGTAGGCTTGCGCCATCAATGCTGGTGTGGCGAAGGAGACGGAAAGCGCTGTCCTGGCGCTTCATCCAGGCGAGGACATCCTTGTGTGCGCCGGTCGCGTAGCAGGTGCCCATCTCGGCGACGATGTCGCCAAGGTCGAGGCTGTCGGACTTGCCACCCACACGAGGCGCGCGCTCAATCAGGGTGTGGCCGGAATGGCCGCGAAGGCGGAGATATTCGGCGAGTGTCAGGCCGCCGGGACCTGCGCCGAGGATCGCCAGAGATGTCCGCTCTGATGCGCTCATCAGTCCTTAATCTTCAGTTAAGTCAAAACAGAAGAGCGGCGAGATTGACGCAAATTCATCTTCATCATGTCCTGTTAGGGATGTTCGCATGAAGATGTCTATAGGCCTGTCAGACGTTTTGCTTTTCCCGGTTGTCGGTGTCGGACGCTTCAAGCGCCGGGAGACGCCGGACATCCCTGCCTATATGCACCATCGCCTCGTGTCACTGCTTACCGTGATGGGCTTCATCAATCTTGTAAACTCTGCCGCAGTCGTGATCACACTTTATGCGGCAAGCGAGCCGGTATTGCTGTTTGCCTGGATGGTGCCGATCTGGGTGTTTGCCATTTCGCAGATGATCTGGAGCCGCAGGCATAGCGGTTCTTCGCCGGCACGCCCTGTGCGCGGACGTTTCCTGCGCCGGGCGGAATGGGCCACAGGCGTGCTTGGCGCCTGGTGGGGCCTGTGCGTCATGTTGGCACCGGCCGGGGATCTTGGCCTCAAAGTCTCCATGTTTGCGGTGGTTTTCGGTATGTCGGCCGGCGTCGTGGCGCTCATATCTCCGGTGGCGAATGTCAGCGCACGCTTCCTGCTGGGCGCGGGCTCCATGGCCACGCTGGGCTTTTTTGTTGCCCCGGTCGCCTTGCCAGCGACGATCATCATGCTCGGCTTCGTGTTGCTGATGGCGTCTGGCTTTGCAGGCCTCAATGGCTATCGCAACCTGCTGCTCGAAATGGAGGCCAAACGTCTCGCGGCGCAGAACCATGAGCAGTTGCTCGACGCCGTCACCGCGATTCCCGAGGCTTTCGCGATCTATGATGCTGGAACGAATGTCATCATCCAGAACTCGGTTCACCAGCGCTGGTTCCCGCGCGGCCTGGATAGCTCCGATTTCCGTCCGGGTACGGATATGAGGAATGTGCCGGGTGTGGGCGGGGTGATGCGCTCCTGCGTGCCGACCAGCAGCGGCGGACGGGTGATCATCCATACCGATGTCTCGAAGATGGAAGAATTGCGGCTTGAAGCAGACGAAGCGCGGCGCGACGCGGAAGAGGCGCGTCTTGCGGTCGAGCGTTTTGTCGGCTCAGTCACGCGCGAACTGCGCCTGCCGCTGCGGACGCTGCGGGCGATGGCCTCGCGCTTCGAACCGCGCAGCAATATTCCGTTTGACGAAGCCGAAGTCCGGTTTGTGGCTGACAAGATGGTCAGTTGTTCGGAACAGGCGCTCAGCCTGGTCGACGAAGTGCTCTCGATCACCGAAGGCGGCGACAATGTCGTGGACGGATCGGATGTGTCCCTGAAGTCGACACTCAAAGAGGTAATTTCGCAGAAGTCCGGTACGATCACGTCCTTCGGGGTTGATATCGATGAGCCGTCGGGTCATGACACGATGATCGACAGTGCAAAGGCGGCGCGGGTCCTGTCGCGGGTGTTTGCAGCAATCCTGCTCGAACTTGGCCAGGCCTGCCGGGGCGGAGGCAGCCTGAGGGTGCGCTGCGGCGTGCGCGGCCAGCAGGGCTGGGTCTCGATCGAGGCGGCGAAGCTGACCGGCGCGGGTGTCGCGGATGCCGGCGATGATTTCCTGGCGGAGACTTCCGAGGACCGCCTCGTCTGGCGCGCACTGATGCAGACTATCGGTGGCCAAATCGAGATGCGTGAGGCGCGCAATGGCTCGCTCGTCTACATTCTCAAGTTCAACACCAATGCGACGTCGATGAAGCTGGGCGCCGCCGGGGCAGCCGCGAAAGCGAACACGCCAGGACGCGCCGCCTGACCGGGCTGAACGGATTCAGCTTTCGGGCAGGGGCGTGAACTCTTCGGTGTCGCCGTCCGGCAGTTTCATGCGTCCCTGTTTCCAGTCTTCCTTGGCCTGTTCGAGACGCTCCCTCGAAGACGAGACAAAGTTCCAGAAGATGAAACGCTCGCCTACGGGTTCGCCGCCGAGCACCATGGCGGTTGCCCGGCCGTCTGCCGAGACCGTGACGCTGCCCTTGGTGAGCACGGCCATCTGGCCGGCTTCAATTCGCTGGCCCGCGACTTCAACAGTGCCGGCGGCGACATAAACCGCGCGTTCGGGATACTCATCCGGCACATGGCGGCGCGCGCCGGCCTGCATTTCCCAATGCATGTAAAACATCGGAGAACGGATCTTCACGCCGGCGTCCATGCCTTCGGCAGAGCCTGCAATGAGGCGGCCGGTAAGGCCTGTCTCGGTCCAGCCGGGCAGCGTGCCTTCAGGATGATGCCAGAAACCGGGATCGGTCTCCTCGTCTTCCTTCGGCAGCGCGACCCAGGCCTGTATGCCGTGCATGTGGGCGCCGTTCAAGCGTGCGAATTCGAAGCGTTCGGAATGGGTGATGCCCTTGCCGGCGGTCATCCAGTTGACGGCGCCGGGGCGGATTTCCTGATGGAAGCCGAGGCTGTCGCGGTGGGTGATCGCGCCGGAGTAGAGATAGGTGACGGTCGAGAGGCCGATATGTGGATGCGGGCGTACATCAAGCTCGCGGGAGAGTCCGGGGGCAAAATCTACCGGACCCATCTGGTCGAAGAAGATGAAGGGGCCGACCATCCGGCGCCGCGAGAAGGGCAATACCCGGCCGACTTCAAAGCCGCCGCCAAGGTCGCGCGTGCGCTTGTCGATGATGAGTTCAATCATGCTGGCCTCCTGCTGCTTGGCATGAGTTTAGTCGCGCTTTAATTTACCGCGAGGTTTTTCGTGCCATTCGCGGCCTTTTAGCCCAGATGCAGGGTTCACATTCTGACCCGCTAGGCTGATGGGGGAGTGCCTCCGGGCCGAGTGTTGCTGAATTGCAACGCTCGGATATCGTTGAACTTTTGTGGCTGACATTCGGCTTGAGGCAAAACAGTTTGGTGTGATCAGGACAGGGAACCAAATGGCTGCTTGCGCCTTACTTCTGCAGACAATCATCCAGCCCCAAGGATCCCGGCTCATGAGAATTCGTGCACTCTTCGCTTCCGTCGCCCTGTCGCTTACGGGGCTTCCAGCGCTTGCAGGCGTTGAGGCGGAGGCCCTGATCACCGGGACGGCGGCGGAAATATCCGATCCCGTGCGCGGGCAACAGGCGTTTTCCGACGCCATCGATATCCCTGCCGTGGCGCGTTTCGCGCTCGGCAAGCATGCCCGCCGGGTCAGCGAGCCGGACCTGGAACGTTTCACCGAAGTCTTCCATGGCTATGTTGCCAGCACATTTGAAAAGCACAGCGATGATTTCCGCAATGCGCAGGTCGAAGTCCTCCGCTCCGTGGATCGCAGTGAAACCGATTCCGTGGTCGAAACCCGTGTGACGCCGGTCGAGGGTGAGGTCATGACTGTCCGGTGGCGCGTGGTCGAGCGTGACGGACAATGGCGTGTGATCGATGTTGAAGTCCTCGGCCTCTGGCTTGCCATCGAACAGCGCGCCCAGATTGACGCAATTCTCGACAATCCGCGCGCCACGATCGACGACGCCATTGCCGCGCTCGGTCCCTGAACCTTCAGGCCCCGGATCGCGCTATCAGGTGAAGGCCACGTTCAGCCAGTCCGGCCGGACATAAGTCTCGCCGAGATCGCGGGCGACCAGTTTGTGGGCAATGGCGCCCTGGTCGACGGTCAGGCCGTTGGCGAGGTGCCGGTTGGCATTGATCGCACCCCGGGCGCCTTGATTGGCGATCTGCATGATGAAGGGCAGTGTAGCGTTATTCAGCGCATATGTCGAAGTGCGCGGCACGGCGCCCGGCATGTTGGCGACGCAGTAGTGCAGGATGTCGTCGATTTCATAGATGGGGTCGTCATGCGTGGTGGCCCGGCTCGTCTCGAAACAGCCGCCCTGGTCGATGGCGATATCGACCAGCACCGACCCCGGCTGCATCGTGGAAAGTTGCGCGCGGGAGATCAGTTTCGGCGCAGACGCGCCGGGGATCAGAACAGCGCCTATGACGAGATCGGCGTCCTTGATCGCCTCGGCGAGGGAATGGGCGGTGGAGTACATCGTGTTGACCGAGCCGCGGAACTGCTCGTCGAGTTGATTGAGGCGGGCATTGTTGCGGTCGAAGATCCAGACATCGGCGCGCATGCCCACCGCGATTTCGGCCGCATGGGTGCCTGAGACGCCGCCGCCGATGATGACGACCTTGGCAGGCGCAACGCCGGGCACGCCGCCGAGCAGGATGCCCCGGCCGCGGCCCTTGGTGCGCATCAGCGCACCCGCGGCGACCTGCATCGACATGCGGCCCGCAACTTGGCTCATCGGGCGCAGCAGCGGCAGGCCGCCTTCCGCATCGGTGACAGTCTCATAGGCGATGGCGAGGCAGCCTGACTCCATCAGGCCCTTGGCCTGGACCGGATCGGGCGCGAGGTGGAGATAGGTGAAGAGGGTATGGCCGCCGCTGAGGCGGGCGGTTTCCTCCGGCTGGGGTTCCTTGACCTTCACGATCAGCTCGCTTTCGGCAAAGACCGCATCCGCGTCCGGCAGAATCTTTGCGCCGATAGCCTCATAGGCCTCGTCAGCAAAGCCGGAGGCGATGCCGGCGCTGGTCTGGATCTGGACAGCATGGCCCGCGCGGACAAGATCGCCGGCGCTTTCCGGCGTCAGGCCGACACGGGATTCCTGCTTCTTGATCTCTGTTGGAACGCCGATGCGCATAAGCCTCTCCCTTTGGAATGCTTATGCGTATAGTCCCGCTTCCGGGCACGATCCAGCCGCAATACCCCTGCTCAGACAACAAAAAACCGCGCGCAGCCATGGCAGAGGCTGCGCGCGGTTCCCCCGCTCCAAGAGCTTTTGAGCTCTTAGAAGCTGCGCCCAAGCGTCACAACAATGCGGTCCGCACCCAGGCGATCGCCGTCGAGGTCCGTACCCCAATACCGTACGTCGAGGTCGAAACCTTCAAAGCTGTAAGTGCCGCCAAGAGACCAGTTTGTGTAGTCGCCGCCTTGGTCAAAGCTGTAGTTGCCCACCGTGCCGTCGATGCCAAATACCTCGGACACGGCGAATCCAGCACTGGCTTCAACGTAGACGCTCTTGTTGTCTGGATCCCAGGCCAGCAGGCCGCCAACCCCCAGACCACCATCGAACTCATAGCTGAGCGCACCGGTTAGTTCGTAGAAGTCGAGATCTTCGTCGCCATCATCGGGATAGTTGTAGTAGATGAAGCCAAGATCCCAGCCTATGCCACTTTCCAGTTCACCGGCGAGACCGGCGTAGAAGTCGATCTCCAGATTGGTGCCGGCGTCGTCCTGGAAGTCGACGCTGGATGCCCAGACACCCGCGTAGAACATGCCGTTCTCATAGTCGAAGCCGCCCTGCAGGGCGATGTCTTCATTCGACTGCGAGACACCGCGCCAGACATAGTCTGTGGTAAGGGCGACATTGCCCGAAAACTCGCCTTGTGCCGATGCTGTCCCCGCCACGGCCATAACCGCTGACAGTACGACCCCCGCCTGCAATAGTTTGTTGCGCATACGTATTAACCCCGTCTGTGTGCGCGCTCCCGCTTGAGCGCCAAGGCGAAGCCTGCCGATGTTTACAGCGCTTGCCGATGTCGGCGCTGGGATAAGCGGGAGGCGGGGTCACAAAACGATCACAATTTGGGCAAGCATCAGAGCAACTGCGCGCCGATTGTGCAGTGCCGCGTCCAGCAATGAGGCATGTGTCGGGATTTGCCGAGAGCGCCCTCGCCTTCAGCGTGCGACGAGAGGCGCGAAGCCGAGATGCATGCCGGCATCTACGAGCAGCGTCTCGCCCGTCACATGCCGGGAGGCATCGGTAAGGAAGAACACCGCAGAGTCGGCCACATCATCCGGGCCGCTGGCGACGTTGAGCGGGACGGAGGCGGCAACTCCGGCTTCCATTTTCTTGTACTGCGCCTCGTCCATGATATCCCTGAACCAGCGCGTGCCGATGAAGCCTGGGCAGACGGCATTGACGCGGATGGCAGGCGCGAGGGCGCGGGCGAGGCTGAGCGTCATGGTGTTAAGGGCGCCCTTGGTCGCGGCATAGGCGACCGAGGAGCCGACCCCGGTGACGCCGGCGATGGAAGAGACATTCAGCACGGCAGAGGCGCGGCCGGTCTTACGGTGGGCCTCGACCAGAAGGGCCTTTGTTTTCTGCAGCATAAGGAACGGGCCGGCGACATTGACGGCGTAGAGATCGAGAAAGTCGCCTCGGGTGAGGGCGTCGAGGTCGGCATGGTCGCGGGCGTGCCGGGTGATGCCGGCATTATTGACCAGGATGTCGAGGCGGCCGGACGCAGCGGCGGCTTCGGCAAGCGTGGCGCAGCCTTCATCCGTCGACACATCAGCCTGGACGAGCCGGGCCTGGCCGCCGGCCTTCTGGCAGGCCGCAACCGTAGCTTCGCCCTCGGCGACGGATTTGGTGCAATTGATGATAACGCTGGCGCCGCGTTCGGCGAGCTTCAAGGCGATCGACCGGCCGAGGCCGGTGGCTGATCCCGTCACAAGGGCATGACGCCCTTCAAGGCCGCGCGGTGCTGTCATCTGTGTGTCTCCCTTGAGTGGCCGGTCTTGAGCGGCCCGTACCTGACCCATATTGTCTCGGGCGCCGTATGGCCAGAGGGGCTTGGGCCGGTCACGCCGATGGTTACCTGACAGCCCGGTCCGGGCGAGTGAGTCCCCGTCTTGTATGCAACCGCGACACTAGGGAAACTAAACTGTAACTCGAACGTTGTTTGGATCCATGAGCCAGGGCCTATTCAGACTCGTATATGTAAGCAGGGTCAGCGCAGGACTTACGCAATCAGACATTGAGGATATCCTCAATGCCTCGCAATCGAACAATGACGAGCGCTACATCACCGGCTATCTCGTGCATAACGGGCCGAGCTTCATGCAGCTGATCGAGGGGCCGCGGTCCGAGGTGGATGAGATTTTCCACCGCATTCTGGCCGATGCGAGGCACACGGGCGTGGTGCGCATCCTCGCGGAATGGTGCCCGACCCGCGCCTTTCCGGACTGGTCGATGAATTATTTCCGGGTGGACCGGAAGGGAACGATCGGCTCGATGATCGCGCGGCGCGAAGACCCGATCGACAGCCTGATGGTTGCAAACGCGCCGCGCGATCTCATACACCTGTTCTCGAAATTTATTCAGCAGGCGGACGATGAAGCGGTGGATGATTATCAATCCCTCGCCGCCGGAAGAGGGCGGCGAGGCCGACAGCAAGACCCACGAGAGTGAGGCCGGCCACGAGCAGGCTGATGGGACGGGCGCCAAGCAGCTCGAAATATTGCGTGTAGAAGTGGATGCCGAAGAAGACGAGGGCGCTGACCGAAGCAAAGCCGCCGCGGCGCGTCAGCCCGGCAAGCGCTAGCGAGAGCACGGTCCAGCCGGCGGCAAATACATAGCGATGGATTTGGAGGCCGGACTCGGCGGCGGTGTCAGCGTTAACTGCGGGCGTCTCGCCGATCTGGTCGCCCCAGATGGCGCCGATCCAGAAGGCAATGTGGACAAGGAAGAGGCCGGTGCGGGCAGCGGTCGTCGCTAGGCCCTGCTGGTCCGCACCGAGGCTGCTGCGCAGGCGGTAAAGGCCGGCTGACAGCGCGCCGAAGACCAGGATGGTGACGGAAGGCTGCTCGATGAACACTGCGTAGGTCGCATGCCAGTAACCGGTGCCGGAGCCGAAGACGGCGCCGAAGGCGAGCACGCCCAACACCCCAAGAAAGCTCGAGCGGTAGCGGATGGTGCCGGCCGCGAGGATTAGGGTGACCAGCAAGGCGGTCTGGGTGGCAGGCACATGATTGAACTGCCAGGTAGTCCAGCCGGCGAGGCCGAGCGTGCCCATCATGGCGAGGCCCGAGGCGAGCACGGAGAAATCATCCCGCTGTGCCTGACGGCGGAGGGCTTCGGCGCCGCCGAGGGCGAGTAGTGCCAGAACGAGGCCTGTCGCGGCATTCGGCACCAGCGCGATGGCCGCGAGCGCGGCGGCGACTGAGCCGAAGATCAGCAGCAGATTGATGAGGAGATTGCCGCGCCGGTCGGGCATGGCGAGCGGCCGGAGGCGGGCTGCGTCTGCCGGGCTCAGCTGGCCGGTGCGGACAAGGGCGTCGAGGTCGAGGCGGATGACGGACATGCGTATACTCCATAATAGTGAGCGCTCACTAACATAGTTTCGTGGCCGCTGCAAGCCGTGCTTCGGGGCCCGGATTGCCGTATCGGCAAGCATGGACAAGCTGCGGCGCGCGGCTTAACGGAAAGCAGATTCTTTAGTTTCGAGGGGCCGAGGACGCATGTTCAAGAAGATCCTGATCGCCAACCGGGGTGAAATCGCTGTCCGCGTCATCAAGACCTGCCGCCGCATGGGCGTCAAAACGGTCGTGGTTTATTCCGACGCCGACGCAGGGTCCATGGCGGTCGAGATGGCCGACGAGACCGTCTACATCGGCGGCTCGCCAGCTGCGCAGTCCTACCTTGTCCAGGACAAGATCATCGACGCGGTGCGCCAGACAGGCGCCGAGGCGATCCATCCGGGCTTCGGCTTCCTTTCGGAGAATGCCGGCTTTGCCAAGCGGCTCGAAAAAGAGGGTATCGGCTGGATCGGCCCGAATGCTCACGCCATTGACGCGATGGGCGACAAGATTTCCTCCAAGAGGCTGGCCGCCGAGGCGGGCGTTTCGACCGTTCCGGGGCATATGGACCTGATCACGGACACAAAACATGCCGTGAAAATCAGCCGCGAGATCGGCTATCCGGTGATGATCAAGGCCTCGGCCGGGGGCGGGGGCAAGGGCATTCGCGTGGCGGCCAATGACAAGGAGGCCGAAGAAGGCTTCCCGGCTGTGAAAGCGGAAGCGGCCGCCTCGTTTGGCGACGACCGGATCTTCATCGAGAAGTTCATTCTTGAGCCGCGTCATATCGAAATTCAGGTGCTGGGCGACAAGCACGGCAACTGCATTTACCTGAACGAGCGCGAATGCTCGATCCAGCGCCGGAATCAGAAGGTCATCGAGGAAGCGCCGTCGCCGCTGCTCGACGCCGAGACGCGCAAGAAGATGGGCGAGCAGGCTGTGGCGCTTGCAAAGGCTGTGAATTACGACAGCGCCGGGACAGTGGAGTTTGTTGCGTCCGGAAAGGACAAGGGCTTCTACTTCCTTGAAATGAATACTCGCCTACAGGTGGAGCACCCGGTCACCGAGATGATCACCGGGGTGGACCTCGTCGAGCAGATGCTGCTGTCGGCCTATGGCGAGACACTGAAGATCAAGCAGTCTGACGTCAAGATCAATGGCTGGGCGGTGGAGAGCCGTGTGTATGCAGAAGATCCGTACCGAAACTTCCTGCCTTCGATTGGCCGCCTGAAGCGGTTCAATCCGCCTGCGGAAGGCAAGGTTGCGCGCGGGACTGTGCGCCTGGATTCGGGCGTACGCGAGGGCGACGAGATCTCGATGTTCTACGACCCGATGATCGCCAAGCTGGTGACCCATGGCAAGGACCGCGACGCGGCCCTGGACGCCCATGGCGAGGCACTCGACCGGTTCCAGATCGAGGGCATCCAGGACAATATTCCATTTATTGCAGCAGTGCTCGACGAGAAGCGCTTCCGGTCCGGCAACATCACGACGGCCTACATCAAGGACGAGTTTCCAGATGGATTCCAGGGCACTGAGCCGACCCCGGAGCAGGTGACATTCCTGATCGCGTCGGCGGCTTATGTGCATGTGTTCTTCTCGCGGCGCGCCGCGGCGACGTCCGGACAGATCGCGCCGGCCCCAGCCGAGGCGCGCCGGGAATGGGTGGTCATCCTTGGTGACACACATCATCCCGTCACAATCGATCTCGGCGAAAATGGCGACGCGCAGGTCACCATCAATGGCGGCAAACCGCACAGCCTGGTGACCGGTTGGCAGCCGGGCCGGCATCTCGTGGAAGGTGTGCTCGACGGTCAGCCCTTCGCGGTGAAGTTCGCGGACCGGACCGAAGGCTATATGGTGCGCCACCGCGGCGTGGCCCTGCGCGCGCTGGTCTGCACGCCATATGTCGCCGGCCTCCACAAGCGGCTGCCCGAGAAGCCGAAGGCGGATACGTCCAAGCTCGTCATCTCGCCGATGCCCGGACTGGTCGTCTCGATGGATGTGACGCTAGGCCAGGAAGTGCAGGAGGGCGAGGCCGTCTGCATCGTCGAGGCGATGAAGATGCAGAACATCATCCGCGCGGGCGCGACGGGCACGGTGAAGGCGATCAACGTCAAGGCCGGCGAAAGCGTGGCGGCGGACGAGATCATGGTGGAGTTTGCCTGAAGCTGCGGCTAGGTTGGCACGGCTGCAAACGGCGCAGCGGATTTGAGGAGAGGCCGCCCGATGGAACTGTATCTCAGCCCCAATGGGCGCATCGACCAGCAGGTTTACTGGCGGGCGGTGCTGACCCTGTTCGGCATCAGCGCCGCGATCACCGTGCTCGGCGCTTTCGTCAATCCGTTGCTCGGCCTGCTGGGCCTGGTGTTTGTCTGGCCGTGGATCGCCGTGCATGTGAAGCGGTTCCATGATGCCGGCAAGACCGGCTGGCTGACGGTCGCATTGGTTGCGGCGGCGCTGGTTCTCTACATAATCCTGGGGCTCGCGCTGCCCGGCCTGTTCGGTGTCGACACGGCCGAGATGGAAGCCGAGATGCAGCGCGAGATGGAGCGCGCCACATCACAGAATGATGGCGGCGCGATGTTTGCGGCGATGATGGACGGCATGCGCAGCGCCAATCAGGCGCAGCTGGTGCCTTCGATTGTCTCGACGGGTATCGTGACCGGTGTTCTTGGCGCCATCATGGGCCTCCTGCGCACCGAACCGAATGACAACCAGCATGGTCCGGGCCCCGGCGGGACAAGTCAGTTGTTCACCTGACCCGCGTGTTGGACTGGGCCGGGGCCTGAGCCCTGCTTTTCAGTTTTTTGTTGCATGAGTTTATCGATTATTGATAAGGGGCCTCTAGGTTTGGCCCTAGGCGCTCCTATTCGGGATACATAGAACGCATGGATTTCAGGTTTGTTCTCCTTGAGCCCAAGGGCCGGCTGGCGCCGTTCCCCTTCGCACAGGGTTACATCCTGCTGACGGCCGCGATGCTGATCATCACCATCGTCTCAACATTCCTGATTCCGGGTTCTGCTGTCCTGCAATATGCGCTGATTTTTCCGTATCTCTGCGTGTTCAGCAAACGCTTCCACGATGCCGGGCTCAGCGGCTGGCTCTGGCTGCTCGCGCTGGGCGTGTTCCTGGTCCTTAATTCATTGCTGACGATCCTGTTGATGCCGGGTCTCTCGCCCGATGCCTGGCGGATCTATGCGGAAGTGTCCGAGCTGTCGCAGGAACAAGGCATGGAAGCCGGCATGGAAGCGCTGGCGCAGCAAGGACTGGAGCTGACCCGCGCCGCCGGCTTGTCCTCGGTGGCTGCGTTCCTGATCACCAGCGCCGGGATCGGCCTTGTGGTCTACCGCCTGCGCGCAGACCCCTCCCCAAATCGCCATGGACCGCCGCCGGCCGGCACGGTCGCCCCTGATTCCCGCCCCTGAGACGAGGACACCCATGAGCATGGACCACACTTCCGGCATTATTGACGCAGACCGCCCCTGGATCCGCGATGAGCGGGACGACCCCGCGCGCATGAACTGGATGCAGACCTTGTTCAATCCGCTCGGCCGCTCACCCAAGCTGCACTTCACCCGCGCCTGGACAGCGATGTTCCTGGGCCGTGTGCTGCTCTACATCGCGCCGTCGATGATTGTCGGTATCGCCGGGATGGCGGGCGCAGGCACGTCGGGGCTCAGTTCACCGGTCAAC
This sequence comes from uncultured Hyphomonas sp., assembly GCA_964409375.1. GTDB lineage: Bacteria > Pseudomonadota > Alphaproteobacteria > Caulobacterales > Hyphomonadaceae > Hyphomonas. The sequence goes on along the minus strand of CAYPDA010000003.1, from coordinate 34,432 downwards.
CTGCTTCTGTTCTCCGTGCCGGCCTTGCTGGTGCCGTTTGCCCTATATGTGCTGGTGACGGAATACACATCCTTCTGCGCCCATGCCAGGCGGCTGACGGATGCCGGCAAGCCGGTGATCCTGGCGATCATCGTGATCCTGCCGCTGCTGCTGGGCCTGATGGCCTATGCGGCCGGCACGCAGATCGGCGCCGCGGGCTTCAGGCAGGCGCAGGAGAAGGCGGCAGCCGCCGCGAGCGCGCCCGCCGCTGCAGACGCCGACGGCGCAGTCGCTGCCGCGCCGGCCGCGTCAGCTCCTCCACGCGGCGGCCAGGGCGGTCGCCCCGGCGCGATGGGACCGAAAAGTGAACGCGAAGCCGCCCTCGCCACGGGCATGGGCATGGCGATGCCGATCTGGGCGCTGGCTTCCTTCGCCGCGATGCTGTGGACGCTGCTTTATGTCGCGCGCCTGCCGAATGAGGGCGTCGGCCGCATTCGAAGCGGCAGCGACCTGACCGCAGAAGAAGCCGCGCAGGGGCTTTAACAAGTCGTGCTCGAACCATCTTTTCCACAGGCGGCGTCTACTCCGAGATGCCGCCATGCGGGGGCTTCAGACATGTTCTCTCATGGGCGCATCGCTCGCCGGTATCGCTGAGGCGGCGCCCTGGGTGCGCGATGAGGGCGGCTGGTACAGCCGGCGCTCGTGGCGCAGGACCGGCTGAACGGGGCCGAGGGCTGGCGGACTGATCTTTACGGCGAGTAGGCCTGACGCCGAAGCTGACCGTGACAGCGAAGTCCGAACGAGTGAGCTTTCCGGGCGCGGCTGACTTCAACCGGGAATCCTGCCGTTTGGCGCTGCGCCGGGAATTGTTTTCGCCGGGCGGATGGGTTGCAGGGGCTGAGGCCGGCGCAGTGCATGGCTCGACCGTGACAGGCACAGTGCGGGCCTGCGATGGGTCGGCTTGGAGACGCGGCTCGGCGCCGGATGGTCCGGCGTTTCGGAGCAGGGGCGGGGGCGGTATGCCTTCGCGGATATTGCCCGGATTGTTCAGCAGGATGGCTGCGAGCGAAACCGGATCGAGATCGGTCATGGCGAGGACATGACCGAGCGGATCCTCATCATCCAGCAGCTCTGGCTGGAGGATGGCAATCGCTCTGTCCGGTCGGTGAAGACGGATGCGCAGCTGGGCGTGCGGGTAAACGGGGTGGAGATTTCGCTGGGCTGCCGTGAAGAGATTGGCGCGGTCCATAATGAGGGGGCTGTGCTCGTCGCAGTCGTTGCGCGGCGCTAGTCTTCTGCCGCGTAACCGGTCTCGACCATCAACCAGGCAATGACGCCGAGCCGGTCTTCGGGGCGGCGGACGCCGGAGAAACTCATCCGGTTGCCCGGCACAAAAGTGCGCGGATTGGCGAGCCATTCATCCAGCAATTCTGGTGTCCAGACGAAGTTTGCCTCCTGAAGCGCGGGGGAATAGGCAAAGCCCTCCCTTGAGGCGACTTCGCGGCCGAACATGCCGTAGAGGTTCGGGCCGACGAGATGCGGGCCGCCTTCGGCCGTCGTGTGGCAGGACTGGCAGAGCCGCCAGGTGCGGTTGCCGGCGGCGTAGCTCGCGGCGTTGTAGGGCTCTGGCAGGTGGGCGAATTCGAGGCTTGGCTGGCCGGGGTCTGCCGGCGCGGCGGCGACTTCGGGGGCTGCGGAAAGGGCAGGCGGCTGTTGCGGGGGGGCGGCCGGGGCAGGGTCCGATCCGCCGCAGGCAGCCAGAACAAATCCGAGACCGGGAGCGAAAAGGGCGGCGGGGAGCTTGCGCATCAGGGTCGGGGCCTTGTCTATTCAGCTGCGCGTACAGGATGGCCGCCCTGGACGGCGAACTCAACCGCTGAGGCGCCGCTGCGGCGATTTGCATGGGGCTCGCCCCGCGCAGGCCGGCGCGACAGGCCCGCGCTGATCGGCTAGATTGCGACCGATGCCCGATTCTGTCCGCCCCCGCCCAACGATCCGAAAACTGCCTGCCGATGTGGTCAACCGCATTGCGGCCGGCGAGGTCGTGGAGCGTCCGGCCGCGGCGGTCAAGGAACTCGTTGAAAACGCGCTGGACGCCGGGGCGCGGTCGATTGCGGTGGCCATCGAGGCGGGCGGGTTAAAGCGGATCACGGTCGAGGATGATGGCTGCGGGCTGACGGCGGAGGAATTGCTGGTGGCGCTGGAGCGCCATGCGACCTCCAAGCTCGTGCCTGACGCGGCCGGGCGGGTGGATCTACTCAACATTCACACGATGGGGTTTCGCGGCGAAGCGCTGCCCTCGATTGCCTCAGTCAGCCGTATGCGGATCGTCTCGCGCGCGAGCGGCGAGGACGCAGCTGAAATCCTGTCCGAGGCCGGACTGCTTGATGGACCCCGCCCGGCGGCATTCACGGGGCGGGGAGCTTCGGGCACACGGATTGATGTCGGCGATCTGTTCCATGCGACGCCGGCGCGGCTGAAATTCATGCGCGGCGAACGGTCCGAGACGATGGCAGTGTCGGATGTGCTCAAGCGCCTCGCGATGGCCAATCCGGAGGTGGCGTTCAGCCTTGAGAGCCAGGGCCGTAGCCTGATGCGCTACGCTGCCGAGGGCGGCGGGGATGAGGGCCGGCTGAAACGGCTCGGCGCGATCATGGGACGGGATTTCTCGGCGAATGCCGTGGCGGTGGATGCTGTGCGAGAGGGCGTGCGGATTTCCGGCTTTGCGGGCTTGCCGACGCTCAACCGCGGCAATGCGCAGATGCAGTTCCTGTTCGTCAACGGCCGTCCGGTGAAAGACCGTATGCTGACGGGCGTGGTGCGCGCGGCGTATCAGGATTTCCTGGCGCGCGACCGCCATCCGATGGTGGCCCTGTTCGTAGGCCTTGATCCCGAAGGGGTGGATGTCAACGTGCACCCGGCCAAGACCGAGGTGCGCTTCCGCGATGCGGGCGGGGTGCGCGGGCTGATGATCTCGGCGCTGCGCCATGCACTGGCAGCTGCCGGACACCGGGCTTCGACGACGGTGGCGGGCTATGCGCTGGGGCGGGCACGGCCCGAGGAGGCTCAGACCAGGCTGCTATGGCAGGCGCCGCAGCCTTCGGCGCTGCGCCCGGCTCAGGGAGCTGGCTACCGCGGGATAGCCGAGAGCGCAGCGCCGGGTCTTGCGCCGCCGCGAGGGTATGTGTCCGATGCGCGCGAAGCGGAGCCGGCGACGGCTTCCACAGGCGGCGACTATCCGCTCGGCGCGGCGCGGGCGCAGCTGCACGAAACCTACATCATCGCTCAGACGGCGGACGGCATCGTTATCGTCGATCAGCATGCGGCACATGAGCGGATTGTCTATGAGGCGATGAAACGCCAGATGGCCGAGGGCGGCGTTCGGCGGCAGGCGATGCTGATCCCAGACATTGTCGAACTCACCGAGGACGAGGCCGGCCGGGTCGTGGCGCGGGCCGAGGAGCTTGCGGAGCTAGGCCTTGAGATCGAGCCATTCGGGGCCGGGGCAATCTGTGTGCGCGCCACGCCGGCGCTGTTCGGCGAGATGGACACCGCCGGGCTCATTCGCGACCTTGCGGATGACCTCGCTGAGTATGGCGCAGGGCTCGCCCTGTCCGAACGCTTTGAAGAGGTCATGGGCAACATGGCTTGCCGCTCGTCCATCCGCGCCGGGCGGCGCCTGAACGGCGACGAGATGAACGCGCTCTTGCGCCAGATGGAAGCCACGCCGCATTCCGGCCAGTGCAATCACGGCCGGCCGACTTATGTCGAGTTGAAGCTGGCTGACATCGAGCGGTTGTTCGGGCGGCGCGGGTGACGGGTCTGTCTATCAGCCGGCGGACATTGATAGCGGCTGCGCCCGGTATCCTGCTCTCGGCCTGCTCGCACCGTGGACGTCAGGCAACCGCCCTAGCCGCGGCCGAGCGGCTGATCGACGATCTGTTGCTGTCAGGCACCGTGCCTGCCGCGGGGCTTGTTGTGCGCTGCCGCGGCAGGACGACGTTCGCCTATGCGGGCGGCCTCGCGCAGGGCGCTGCGGGGGAAGCGGACGCCCTCGCATTCACGCCTCAGACGCCGATGCGAGTGGCCTCGGTGTCCAAAATGGCAGTTGCCCTGACAGCACAGAGGCTTGCGGCGACAGGGCGGATCGATGTTGAGGCGGACATCCGGCACAGATTCTCTCCCGCGCTTGTTCATCCGGCCTATCCGGATGTGCCGATTTGCCTGCGTCATCTGCTCATGCATGTCTCCGGGCTTCAGGACCCGGCCGTCTACTGGATGCCGGCGCCGGGACGTACGGAGGATCTGTTTACGGAAGACATGTGGCACCGCGAGCCATGGTCGGTTCCCGGCCTCGGATTCCGGTATTGTAATCTGGGGTATGGCCTTGCCGCTGCAATTATGGAGCGGGAGACCGGAGAACGGTTTGACCGCCTCGCCCGGCAAATGGTTCTAGATCCGCTCGGCCTGAAGGCCGGCTTCAACTGGTCAGGTGTCGCGGGCGCGGCGCGGCGGCGCGGGGCAACCCTTTATGCCCGGGACGATGACGGGCGATGGGAGGCGCGGACCGACGGCCCCGACACCCTTCGCGGCACCGACCCGGCCATTCTGAGACAGGCTGACTATCGGCTAGAGGACTATGTTCCGGGCACGAATGGGACGTTGTTCAGTCCGCAAGGCGGCCTGCGCGGAAGCCTTGAGGATATGGCTGCTCTCGCACGTGCGGCGGCGCAGGAGATTCCGCAGGATAGTCTATGGACGCATGACCCGGTGTTCGGGAACGGCGATGCCGATGGGGGCTATTTTGAACGCTTTGGCAAGGGTGTGCAGTGGCACATGCCGGACGCTTCGCCTATTTCGGGCGTCTGGCTCGTGGGCCATCATGGCGTAGCCTATGGTCTCCACTCCGGCGCCTTTCATGCACCAGGGCTTGATGCGGAGATCGCATTTGCCGTGACCGGAACAAGCGTCTCGGGCGCGGCGCGCTCTTCCGCCCATCCCGTGATGGTGCGCGCGACCGAGCCGCTCTGGGCGGCTGCGGCGACCCTTCTCGGGGCTTGAACTCAGCCTTTCGGCTTTGCGCGTTTCAGTCTGGAAGCAGCCTTGCTGGCTTTTCGCGCCTTTCGCATCCGGTCGGCGCCGCCGCTGGCGACCCACCAGAAGATGCGCCAGGCTTCGCCGAGGCCGAGGCGAGGCGCAGGGGCGAGCAGGCCCTGCTTTTCGGGCGCAGCGACCCTTGGCGCCTTGCGGCGGCGCTGGCGGCGGCTGACGGGTTCGGCTGGCTCGGGCGGGCTTTCGACGGGTGCTTCTTCATCCGTCTGTTCGACCTGGGCCGGCACGTCTTTCTGCTCAAACTCCGGGTCCAGATTATGCAGGAGGTGGGCGTCCGAGAAGTCGACCGCGAGTTCGACCCAGAGGGGGAAATGATCCGACATCTGCCAGGTGAGCCAGCGGCGGGCATAATACTCCTTGTCTTTGGCGATGTCGCGCGGGCGGCCATCGGGGCCCAGATCGCGGTGGCGTTTCGGCAGGACCGGGGCGTAGTGCTCGTAATGCTCCGGGCGGAACAGGGTTTCGGCCCAGTTGAAGGCGCCGGCAGTGACGAAGGTGAGTTCATCCGGCAGGGTGCGGAAGGCGATCTGGTCGTAATAATGTGTCCCGAGAAGGTTTGACGGGAAGAGTTCCGGCGGCAGCTGGAAGCCGGCTTTCGTGAGCGCCAGCATGGTCTCGTCGACCGGGTTCTTGATGTTGAAATCGCCGAGGAGAATGTAGTTTTCGTTTTCCCTTTCGGCGCGGTTCGCCATCTCGCGGGCGACATAGTCGATCTCCGCGACGCGGCGGGCATACCCCTCGCTGCCTTTCGAGGCTTCGCCGAAGAAGATGTGGACGGTGCAGAGCGAGAATTTGAACCAGCCGGCCTGGAAGCTGACGAGAAATGGCGTGCGGGCGAATTGCTGCTCGCCGGGCAGCAGCGCGTGTTTCGGCAGGACGATCTCGCCGACGATGTTGCGGAAGTTCACCTTGCGCGAATCGAACACGAAGCACATCCGCTCGCGGTTACCGGAGGGGCCGGAGGTGACATCGGTGGCGATGAAGTCCCAGCCGGGACCCATGAGGCGGACGACATCCCTGAGGGGACGGAGATCTTCGTTGACCTCCTGCAGGGCGCAGACGTCAAAACAGGAGAGAATCTCGGCGAGGTAATGCAGGCTCTCGCGGCGGCGGGGGCCATGGCGGAATTTGTTGTTGTCGAAGTCGCGGATGTTCCATGTGCCGATGATCAGGCTGGCATCCTTGGTGCGCCGGGGGATTCCGCGCGGCGGCGGCGAGGCAATATGCGCGCGAAGATCCAGCAGGCGGCGGGACGTCCAGTCGCGTTCGGACGGCGCAAACAGCCGCGTATCCCTCAGGTCGGCATACCAGACCATTCCCTCACCCCTGTCGCATTCTGCGTAGAATTAGGGTTTCGGAAAGTTTGGTTAGCGAGGGGTTAATGCGGAGTGTATTTCGGGTGGGCGCGCTGGCGGTCAGACGCTGACGACACGGCCCGGATTCATGATGCCCAGAGGGTCGAGCGCCTGTTTGATCGCGCGCATCGTCTCGGTCGCGGCGGGGGGGCGGATGCGGGCGAGCTCGTCACGTTTCAGGCGCCCGACGCCGTGCTCGGCGGAGATCGAGCCGCCATGCGCCATGACGGTATCGAAAATCGCGCGGGTGATCGCGGCCTCGGCGGCTTTCAGCCGCGGAGCGGCAGCGCCGGTGGGTTCGACGACGGAATAGTGCAGATTGCCGTCGCCGACATGGCCGAAGATGACGAAATCGGCTGGGGGCAGCACCGCGCGCACAGCGGCGTTACAGGCGGTTATGAAGGCGGGGATGCGGCTGACCGGGACGGCGATGTCCTGGTTGAGGGCCGTCCCATAGGCGCGCTTGGACAGCGGGATCGCCTCGCGGATATGCCAGAAGCTCCTCGACTGCGCCTCGCTGGCGGCGATGACGGCGTCTTGGATCAGGCCTTCCTCAACGGCGGCCCCGAGTGCTGATTCGAGCAGGGTGCGGGCATGGTCTTCGGTGGGCTGCGATATCTCGATCAGTACGCGCCAGGGGGCATTGGATGGCATCGGATCGCGCGTGGAGGGGATGTCAGTAATCACCATCTCTACGGCATTGGCGGGGATCATCTCGAAGCTTGTGACCGAGTCGCCGGCCTTTCCCTGAACGGCCGCAAGCAGGCTGACCACATCGTCCGCCGACCCACAGATGACCCAGGCGGTGGCGGCCTGAACGCGCGGGAAGAGTTTTAGCGTAGCGGCGGTGATCAGGCCGAGCGTACCTTCGGCCCCGGCGAAGAGGTGTTTGAGATCATAGCCGGTATTATTCTTGCGCAGGCCTGAGAGGCCGTCCCAGATTTCGCCCGAAGGCAGCACGACTTCGAGGCCGAGGATCAGATCGCGCATCATCCCATAGCGCAGGACGGCGACGCCGCCGGCATTTGTGGAGATGAGGCCGCCGATCGTGGCAGTGCCTTCCGAGCCGAGGGAGAGGGGGAAGAGGCGGCCGGCAGCCTCGGCAGCTTGCTGGGCCACGACGAGCGTCGCGCCCGCCTCGATGATGAGGGAATTGTTGAAGGGGTCTGTCTCGCGAAGGGCGTGCATCCGCGTCATCGACACGCAGATCTCGCCATGCGGGGTGCCGCCATCGACAAGGCCGGTATTGCCGCCCTGCGGGGTGATCGCGACGCGGTGCTGGGCGCAGAGTTTGACGAGCGCGGCGGCTTCCGCGCTGGAAGCGGGGCGGGCGACGAGCGGGGTCGTGCCTCGGTAGGTGCCGCGCCAGGGGGTGGCGGCTTCTGCCAGCTTGTCCGGGTCCTCGCTCCAACCCTTGGGGCCGAGCAGGTCTTTGAGATTAGTGAGGAAGGTGGGGGGAAGCTGGGCCATGGGAGGAGTTTACGGCGCCGCGAGAAATTTGGCGAGGCGGCAAGTTGCTCATGTCATTATGGCGTCATGCTCGATAGGCGCGGTCTGTTTGAGGGCGCATCGCCTGCCATCTCCGCTGTGCTTGGCGGCGGTATCAGGAGATGGGCACAGATGGCCTTCGGCCATCGACGGTGACGCTGCACTTAAAGTTTGAGCGCGCCCATTGCAGCCGCGACAGGATGCTCACCGAGTGCTGCGATCACGCCCTCGCGCGCTTCGCTTGTCTTGTTCTGGCTGAGCTTCGAGATGCCTTCGAAGCGCTCCGGGATCATGTCGAAGGCGCGGATGCCGCGGAGCATCAACTCGAAGGTGGCGGGGTCCATTTTGGCACGAGTCCAGGGTGGTTTGGGCAAGAGTTGTGCTTCGAAATGAGCGGATACGTCATCGAGAAATTGCGCGGCATCGGCCAGCCTCGATATGCCTTCTGCTTCAACCGAGAGGTAATTCCAGGTGGGCACCTGGTTTGGGACAGGGCCGTACCAGTCCGGCGAGACATAGGCGTCCGGCCCGTTAAAGACGATCAGTGCGGGAGCGCCCGCTTCGAGGCGGTGCGCGACGCGATTATGCGCTGAAAGATGAAAGCGCATGCGTACGTCCCCGCCACGCATTTCAGCAAGGATCGGCGTGTGCGCCGCGAGCGGCGCAAATTCGCCATTGACGCAGACGAGGCCAAGCGGGTGGGCGCGGATGCGCGCGAGGAGCGTGTCCGGATCAGATTCGCGGAAGAGCGGTGCGGGGTGCATGGCTTCAGAACAGGTTGCCCTGGGTGCCGGGTTTGCGGGGTGGGGATCTGGGCTTTGTGACCCCGCCACCGGAGCCGGCGGGGCAGGCTGTCAGGTCGCCGTCGGCGAGGGTGATGCGCAACTCGTCTATGCCGGCTGCGACCGGGGCAGAGCGGATGAGACGGCCTTCGGTGTCGCGCAAGATGGCGTAGCCGCGTTTCAACGTGGCCTGATAGGAGAGGGTTTCGAGCAGCTTGCCTTCGGCGTTCAGCGCTGCCTTCTTCTGCTCGATCAGGCGCATCAGAGCCGGGCGGGCGCGCACGGCGCTGTCGCGCAGGCGCTGGCGCTGGCCGCGGATTTCGGCGCGAAGCGTGGACGGGGAAAGTTGCAGGCGCGACAGCTTCAGCCGGGCGCGCTGGGTTAGGGCGAGCGCGGCTTTGGGGAGGCTCGCGGAGGCGTAATCGAGCCGCTGGCGCTTTGTCTGCAGCAGCGTTTCCGGGCGGGGCAGGCGGGTGGCGGCGAGCTTGTCAGAGGCGCGTGCCAGGCTGCGGGTGAGGGCGCGCTTGAGGCGGCTGCCGGATTCCTCGACGCTGAGGAGGAGTTCGGTGCGCACGGGCACGGCGATCTCGGCGGCGCCGGTGGGGGTGGGGGCACGCCTGTCCGAGACGTAGTCGATCAGCGTCGTGTCGGTTTCGTGGCCGACGGCGGAGACCAGCGGGATCTCGCTCTCGAACGCGGCGCGGACGACCATCTCCTCATTGAATGGCCAGAGGTCCTCGATCGATCCTCCCCCGCGCGCGACGATCAGCACGTCCGGCCGGTCGGCGCCTGTCATGGCGTTGAAGCCGCGGATGCCGGCTGTCACCTGTTCAGCGGCGCGTTCACCCTGAACCAGTGCCGGCCAGACGATGACGCGTACCGGGAAGCGCTCACGGATGCGGTGGAGAATGTCGCGGATGACCGCGCCGGTCGGCGAGGTAATGACGCCGATGGTGCGGGGCATGTAGGGGATCGGCTTCTTGTGGCCGGCGTCAAACAGTCCTTCGGCGGCGAGCTTTCTCTTGCGCTCCTCCAGCAGTTGCATCAGCGCACCGGCGCCGGCGGGCCGCATTGAGCTGGCGATCAGCTGGTAGGCGGAGCGGCCTTCATAGGTGGAGAGGCGCCCGGTCGCGATGACTTCCAGGCCTTCTTCGGGGCGGAAGGTCAGCTTGTCGGCCTGGCCGCGCCACATGATGGTGTTGAGGACGGCACGATCGTCTTTCAGGTCGGCGTACAGGTGGCCGGACTTGGCGATGGTGACGCGGCCGAGTTCGCCGCGCACGACCACATGGTCGAAATTCGTCTCGATCGTCCGCTTGAGGCTCGCGGCGAGCTCGGAGACGGAGAATTCGGGCTGATTTGTGGGGCTTAAGTCGCTCATGAGCACCTTGTGGCAATACGGCGGCAAGGGAGCAAGGGGAGAGGCGGCAGACCCCGTGGCGAGACGCAGCATCCCAGCGCCAGATGTGATAGTGCTGCACCCCTGCAGTTTGGTGGAGGACAATCATGAATGCCCTGGACAAGGCCGTCGAAACTCAGATCAGCAATATTGAGAAGAAAACTGGCAAGACGCGGGATGTGCTGATGCGCGAGATCCTTGCGCAGGGCCTCACCAAGCATGGGGAGATGGTCAGTTGGGCCAAGCAGACCCTCGGCCTCGGGCACGGCGATGCCAACACGCTGGTGCATCTCGCGCGGCAGGGCGGGGCGCCTTTGGGCGCGGCGGCGGGCACCGGGGACGACGCGCTCGACGAGATCTATACCGGGCCGAAAGCCGGCCAGCGGGCAATCCATGAGCGGCTAATGCAGGCGATCAATCGCTTCGGTCAATTCGAGACCATGCCCAAGAAAGGTTATGTCTCGCTGCGCCGGAAAAAGCAGTTCGCGATGCTGGGGCCGAAGACGAATACACGGTTCGAGCTTGGCCTGAATCTCAAGGAAGAGGCGGGCCATCCGCGGATGAAACCGGTGCCGCCTGGCGGGATGTGCCAGTACATCGTATCGCTGGAAGCGCCCGACCAGGTCGATGAAAGTGTGATTGCGCTGGTGCGGCGCGCCTATGATGCAGCTGGGTGACATGTTGGGCGCTTGATCTTCGCGGGCCCGCGGCGCATCAAGCGCGTCCATGAACATACTCCTGATCGGATCGGGCGGCCGTGAACACGCCCTGGCCTGGAAGATGGCCCAGTCGCCGCTGGTGGATGTGGTGCATTCGGCGCCCGGCAATCCCGGCATGGACGAGGTGGGCCCCTGTTTTGACGTGGCCGCTGATGATGTGGACGGGCTGGTGAAGCTCGCGCTGCAGGTTGAGCCCGACCTGGTGGTTATCGGGCCGGAGGCGCCGCTGGCGCTCGGGCTGGCGGACATTCTCCGGGCGCGGGGGTTTGACGTGTTCGGGCCGTCGAAACAGGCCGCGCAGCTGGAAGCGTCCAAGGCCTTCTCCAAGGGGCGGATGCTGAAATACGGCGTGCCAACGGCGGCGTATGGCGAGTTTACCGAGGCGGGGCCCGCGAAAGTGTTCCTGCAGACGATGACCGCGCCTTATGTTCTGAAGGCGGACGGCCTTGCGGCGGGAAAAGGCGTGGTCATTGCCGAAACGCTGGAGGAGGCTGAGGCCGGAATTGACGAGATGCTGTCGGGCAAGTTCGGCGAGGCGTCTGAGACGCTGGTGATCGAGGAATTCATGCACGGCGAGGAGGCGAGCGTCTTCGTGATCACCGACGGTGTCGGCGCGATCTATCTGCCGGCGGCGCAGGACCATAAGCGTGCGCATGACGGCGATACCGGCCCGAACACCGGCGGCATGGGCGCCTATGCGCCGGCGCCGGTTGTTAGTGCAGAGATCATGGCGCGCTTGGAGGCCGAGATCGCGGAGCCGATGCTGCGCGGCATGGCCAAGGACGGGATGCCGTATCAGGGCGTGCTGTATATCGGCATCATGGTGACCGATGAGGGGCCGAAGGTCGTCGAGTTCAATGCCCGCTTCGGCGACCCCGAATGCCAGGTGCTGATGAAGGGGCTGGCAGGCGACATCGTGCCGGCGATCCTGGGCGCGGCGACCGGCGGGCTGAAGGGTAATGAAGCCGCGTTCGAGGCACTGCTGGAGCTTGAGGCGTTTCAGCCAGCGGCGGCTATCGTCATGGCGGCGAAGGGGTATCCGGGAGACTATGAAAAAGGCAGCGTTATCGATGGTCTCAAGGCGGTTGCCGAACTTGAAGGTGTAACGGTGTTTCAGGCGGGGACGGACATAGCGGTTGGCGGCCAGCTCGTCGCCAATGGCGGGCGCGTGCTGAGCGTGACCGCGAGCGGGGCGAGCCTGCGCGAGGCGGTGGACCGGGCCTATGCCGGTGTCGATGCGGTTCGCTGGCCAGAGGGCTTTTGCCGCCGCGACATTGGCTGGCGCGCGTTGTCCTAGCAGCAGGACCTAGCAGTACGGGTTGCCGGGGCGGCAGCCGGCGCCATAGCTGTTCAGACGGTTCACATAATCGTTGAAGTCCCGCTTGTCCTGCTGAGCCTCATACGTGCTCATCTGGGTGTAGGTGGTGTTGGGGACGCTGTAGCCGTAACTTCCGTAGGCGTAGCTGCCCGAGCCGGCCGCTGCGGCATCGCCCCAGGCTTTCAGCCCGCCCGCCAGCGAATCAAGTCCGTTATGGAGCGCGTTCTCCAGGGCGCCTCGCTGGCGCGGGGCAGATGGCAGCGGGTTCTGGGCAATCTTGTCGTTGTAGAGATCCATGTGAGGCTGGCAGGCGGGCTGGTAGCCATGCGTGTAGCAGGCGGTGCCGAGAAGGCTGAGCGCACCTTCGGCGTCGCCCATGCCGAAGCGGGAATAGTATTTGAGGTAGGCGAGGTTGAGGCATTGGGACTGGTCGCCGGCTTCGCATTCGCGGGTGATCACCTCGGCTGCCATGTCGACGTCTGCTTCGAATGGAGTGCCCGGAAGGAACAGGACGGCTATGGCGTGACCCCGGCAGCCCTGGAAGTGTTCGAAGAGGCAGGCATCGCGCAACTGGGCAAGCGCGCGGGGGACATCCTTGGCAAAGCCATGCCGGCCTTCCAGCCGGATGACTCCGGCATTGAAGCAGGCATCGCCGGACATATGCATGCACGCCCGATCAAAACCCTTCAACGCTTCCACAAAGGCGCCGGCTTCGAGATGGGCCAGCGCTTCGCGGTTCAGTTTGTTTTGAAGGTCGGCCCTGAACATACGGCCAGAAGGGGCGCCGTTATTGATGGCATAGGTGTAGTTCAGGCTGGCGCTGGCATAACTCTGTTCGACGCCGAGGCCGAATTCATGGGCCCAGCCTAGCGCGAGATAGGCGTTGCCCAGTCCGCGCTTTGCAGCAGCTTCGAAGTATTTCACGCCCCTTGGCATGTCCTCCTCAACGCCGTCGCCCATGAAGAGAAGATGCCCGGCATTGTAGGCGGCTTCGGCATGGCCGAGCGCGCTGGCGCGATCGTAATATGTGAGGGCGGTCGCCAGGTCCGGCTCCATCTCCATGCCCTGGTCATAATGCAGGCCGAGGCTGTAGATCGACTCGACATGGTTCTGTTCCGCGGCGCGCCTGTACCATTCGCGGGCGATGGTCTTGGACTGCGCCGTGCCCTGACCGTGCGTGTACATGGTGGCGAGAGTATATTGCGCTTCGACGATGCCGGCTTCGGCCGCTGACTTGATCAGCGGGAAGGCGGCCGCAACATCGCCCGCTTTGCCGAGCGCTATGCCGCGATCAAGCTCAGCCTGTGCGGCAGGATTGGCATGCGCTGTCCATGTCACGAAAACGAAACTCAGAACCATCAGTATCAAGCGGGCCGGGATCATATGCGACTCATCATCTGGTTGGCGTCTGGTCCGCGCATTGTCGTCTGCAGGTGACCTGTCTGTCATCCCCCCAAAGCGGGGTGGTGCAGCTGAAGCCCAAAGGCGTCAGCGTTTTGTCATCCGATAGCTGTGCTGGATGACCGAAATCACCCGGCCGGCATTGTCGCGTTCGAATGTGACCGCTTCGGCGAGCGTGCCTTCCTTGCGCTTGCGCCGGAAGGTATCGCCGGCCTCATGGACGAGCGTTTCCATATTCTCGACGGGCTCGTTGTTGAACAGGGACAATGAGAAAAGCCCATCTGTGTTGAGGCCGATATAGGTGTCCCAAGGATAATTCTCGACCGCGTAATAGCCTTCATAGGCGGACAGATCGGCCTTGCCATTCTCTGGCTTTTCCGTCTCTTCTTTGCCGGCGTCTTCACCATGCACGGCCGTGATCGCCTCTTCGGTGAGCGCGTAAACCGCCTTCACGATCGGCTGCGGGGCAACATCGTTTGCAGTCAGCATCATCACGACACCGATCTTGGCCGGCAGCCGCATGACAAATTCCGTGCGGGCACCGGGACAATAGCCGCCATGCCCCCAGAGTGTCTTGTCGCCAAACCGGTAGGCGCCGAATGCGAGGCCCCAGGCGGGTTCATCAAACTCTGCGCCGACCCAGTGCACGCGCTGCATCTCTCTCAGCGTGGTGGCCTTTAGGATTTCCTCGCCGCCCTTCTCTCGCAGCCGGAAATTCCAGGCGGCGAATTTCGCCATGTCGTTGACGCTGGATGCGATACCCGCCGCCGGGGCGAAGGCGCGGAAGGCATGCGGCTGAACGGGCTTGCGCGTCCCGTCTCCCGCGCGGACGTAATAACCGCGTGCAAAGCCTGCGCCGACGCGGTCAAAGGGCATGTCGGTTGTCGTGTTCGTCATGCCGAGCGGCGTAAGGATCGTGTCCTGCACATAATCGGCCCACGACGCGCTGCTTGCAGAAGCAACAGCGGCGCCGAGCATCGACATGCCAAGATTGGAATACTGCCAGTAATCGAATGGCCGATAGAGCTGTGACTGGGCAGTCACAGCCGCGAGCAGACCGTCGTCATCCGGAAAACTGTTGTCGCCCCAATAGTCGGCCATCCCCTCGCGGGGCAGGCCGGCTACATGGGCGAGTATGTTGCGCACGGTGACGGGTTCTTCGGCGCCGGTCGTGTCGGTAGGGCGCGCGCCGCCAAGATAATCCGAGACCGGTGCTTCGAGGGACAGGCGGCCGTCCTCGACCAGGTTCATGGCCGCGATCCCGGTGAACAGCTTCGAGACCGAGCAGATGCTGAACAACGTATCGTCTGTGACCGGTGCGCGCGTTTCGAGGCTTTCGACCCCGAACTGGTACGACCAGATCAGCGTCTGGTCGTGGACGATACCGATGGCGGCGCCCGGAACGGCCTCCTTCGTCAGCCGCGCATCGATCAGCGCTTCGGCGGCTCGAAACCGTGAGGCGAGCGCCTCTTCCGGCGTCCCGGCCTGCGCCTGCCCTAGCGCCAGAATGCAAACCCCCGCTGCAATCCATGCTCTCTTCATACAGTCCCCCGCTCCGCCGCATGTCCTGAAACGACTTTAGCGATCACCTGTTTGTCGGCAATGGTGATCTTTGGAGGATTTGTGCCTGGGCCTTTGCCGGCCGGGGAGGCGATCAGGTGGCCGGTTCGTCCTTGAACCAGACTTCGACATCGCCCTTTAGCGTCATCATCAGCGGCCGGCCCTTGCGGTCGACGGCCTTGCCGGCGGCGACTTTGATCCAGCCTTCGGAGAGGCAGTACTCCTCGACATTGGTCTTCTCCTCGCCTCGAAAGCGAACGCCGATGCCGCGCGCGAGCGCGTCGCCGTCATAGAACGGGCTGTCAGGATAAATCGAGAGGCGATCGGGCGGTGTGTCGGTCATGCGCAGGCTTTAGCCGGGCTGGGGTGGGGGCATCAAGGGTTCTGTTGCCGCGCGGCGCAAAGGAGCTACCTCCAGGATACGGAAACGGGTGACCCATGCCATTGTCCCAGACCGACGAGCAGGGCGAAACGGCGCGGCGTGAAAGCGTCCTGGCAGTGTCTGCGTTTCGCTGGATCGAACGAGCGCTGCTGGTGCTCATCGCAGTGCTGACCATCGTCGCCGCCGGATTGGAGATCGGCAACGTCCTGGAGGCGCGATCGGTCGGCCTCGCCGACATCTTGCTGATGTTCCTTTATCTTGAGGTGATGGGCATGATCGCGGTGTTCTACACGCGCGTCGGATCGCCGTTTGTTTATCCCATCTTCATCGCGATTACGGCGCTGGCGCGGCTGATCGTATTGCAGGGCAAGGACATGGCGCCGGAGAACATCGTGTACGAGGCCGGCACCATTCTCGTTCTTGCCATCGCGGCCGTGATCGTTGGCTACGCCCGGCGCAATTGAAAGCAGCTTCTCACCTGCCGACGAAGATCAGCGTGCCCTCGGGCACTTCGTCGATGAACGCCGCCAGGTCGGCCGCCGAGAACACGATGCAGCCGAAGGAACGGCCGAGCATTCCATATCGGGCGAGGTGTTCCGGCTCAGCATAAGCGGCGGCGTGGATGACGATGGCGCGGCCGCGGGCGGTGCGGTTGGCGGCCTCCAGCCCGTCGAGGCGGACGGAGCGGCCGTGCTGGCCTTGGTACTGTTCGGCGAGGCGGAAGGCGCCCTCAGGGCTCGCATTGGAGCCGGGCTCGCTGGAGAAGCTGTCAAGGAAGCCGTCATGGTCGGGGTCAGAGCCTTGACCATGGGAGGCGCGATAGGCGGTGACGGCGCCGGTTTCGAGGTTGACGACATACAGGCGCTCGGCGCTGGAGTGCTGCGAATAGTCGACCACGACAAGCCGTCCGGTTGCGGCCGCTTCGGGTGAGGCGCGGTCCACGGCCGCGAGAGCGCTGGCCAGAAGATCCGGACGGATCAGGCCTTCGGGGTCCAGCGGCGCTGCGCTGGCGAGGCCGTATCCGGAAAAGAACATCAGAATCAGGGCGATGAGGTGTTTTCGTGCGGGCATCAACGGGTCTCCCGGCAAAAGGCTGTACGCTGCGGCAGGTCTTGGCGTCAGGGCATGTACCTGTATGGTATGGCATAAAATCCGGCGAAAATGAGAGGAAATGCGATGGCAGAGGCAGCGAGCGCGCAGGACCTGTTTTCAGGCACCAAGGAAGTCGCCGAGAGCCACCGGTTCGATGAGGCGAAACTGGCGCGCTGGCTGGAGGCTAATGTCGTGGGCTATCAGGGCCCGCTTGAAGTGCGCCAGTTCAAGGGCGGCCAGTCGAACCCGACCTATCAGCTGGTGACGCCAAACCACAAATACGTCATGCGCCGCAAGCCGCCGGGCAAGCTGCTGCCGAGCGCGCATGCGGTCGACCGGGAGTTCCGGATCATCAGTGCGCTGCATCCGCTCGGCTATCCGGTGGCAAAACCTTATGGGTTGTGCACGGATGAAAGCGTCGTCGGCACGATGTTCTATGTGATGGACTGTGTCGAGGGGCGCATCCTGTGGGACGGGACGCTGCCGGAATCCACGCCCGCCGAGCGCCGCGCCATCTATGAGGCGAAGGTCAAGACCTTTGCCGATCTGCACAATGTCGACTGGCGCAAGGCGGGCCTCGCGGATTTCGGCAAGGAGGGCGACTATGTGGCCCGCCAGATCCATCGCTGGACGAAACAGTACAAGGCATCGGAGACGATGCACATTCCCGAAATGGAGCAGCTGATCGAATGGCTGCCCAAGAATATTCCGCCGGGCGACATGACGACTATCGTGCATGGGGATTACCGGCTGGACAACATGATCCTGCATCCGACGGAATCGAAGGTCATCGCGGTTCTGGACTGGGAACTCTGTACGCTGGGTGATCCGCTGGCGGATTTTTCCTATCACTTGATGAACTGGGTGATGCCGCCCGGCGATTCCGCGCGCGGTTCCATCATGGCGATCCCGGACCTTAAGGCCTGGGGCATTCCGACGATGGACGAATATGTGGCGATGTATTGCGCCCATACCGGCCGCAAGGGCCTGCCGGAGCTGGACTATTATTTCGCCTATAACGGCTTCCGCCTGGCGGGCATTCTTCAGGGCATTGTCGGCCGGGTGCGCGACGGCACCGCCAACAGCGCCAATGCCGAGGCGAATGCGGCGCGGGTCGTACCGCTCGCGCAGTTTGCGGCCGGTTATGCACGCCGGGCCGGGATGCCGGGCTGACGCGAGTACAGAACAGGAGATCTGTATGCTGAATGATAATCTGAAAGGCCCCTTGAAGGCGCCGATCAATCTTCTGGTCGAGCAGAAATATGACGGGCATAAATCTCTACATGATGACGCCGAAGCAGCGCGCCTCGGCATCAAGGCGGGGCCAATTGAAGGACCGACGCATTTCCAGCAATTCGTGCCGCTGCTGGCGGAGGTCTGGGGCAATGCCTGGTTCGAGCGGGGCTGTTTCTCCTGCCATTTCCTGAACATGGTGTTTGAGGGTGAAAAGGTCCGTGCCGAGATTGACCGTCCGGATGAGGGGGCCACGCGCACGCTGGCGCGCGCATTCAAGGAGGATGGTTCACAGGTCCTCGAGGCGAGCGCCAGCCTTGGGCCAGACCATGGCGAAACGCTGCTCGAGACGCGGCTGCAGAAGCTGCGCCCGCCCGGCGATCTTGTGATCCTGGCGAACATGAAGGTCGGTCTCGCGGGCGCTGAGGAAGAGCGGGTCCGGATGGGGCCGGAGCAGCATATGGGCGAGCTTTATCCTTTCTCGCTGGCGGAAAAGCTGAAGGTCATCACCGAAAACGATCCGATGTATTCGGATGCCGCCGCCTCCCCTTGGGGGCGCCCCGTGATCCCGCTGGAGATGGTGAGCGTTCTGGCGAACTATTCAAGCCGCCAGGCGCGTTTCCCGGTCAAGCAACCTGCCATCGGCCTGTTTGCGGATCTCGAAATCCGCATGATCGAAGGGCCCCTGTTCGTGGACGAGGAGTATGTGCTGCGCCGCGAGGTGATTGCGCTGTCGGAATCGCGCCGCGTGGAGAATTACTGGATCCGCACCCGCATCTATGATGCCACTGGAATCCGCCAGGTGGCAGAGATGCTGCTCAATCATGGTGTGATGAAAGCGAGCTATCCGCATTATCCGCAGGACCAGCTGGGCTGACACCCGGCAGAGCGGCAGGTAATTTGCATGGCCCGGCCGTGGCCAGGCTGCGCTTTGACGGGGTGCGGCGTGCGGCTTATGCAGGAATAATGGTAAATCCCGGGCTCCGGGCCTTGCCGCAATGAGGGATGACATGAGTTTTCGTTCTGGCCTGATGGCTGTTTCCGCTGGCTTCGCGCTCGCCGCCTGTGGTGCGCCCGCAGATGACACCGCCCCACCGGCGCGCGCAGCACTCGCGGCATCCTCCGATGAATGTGTGCCGATTGCAGACGGGTATTACGAGTTCCGCGATGGGCGGTTCCTCGCGGTGACAACCCCGCCCGAAGCCCTGGCGGCGAGCCCTGCGATCTGGGTGCAGGAAATCGAGTCGGGTCTGCATGAGGCGGGATTTCCCTGGCTGCAGCTGGTGATCCGTGACTCGGTCGCCGTTGTCCTCGGCGACGCGCCGACGGCAGACACAAGGCTTCGCGGTTTCACCACGGCCCGCTCGACCATCAATGCCCACCCGCGTGCGGGAGAGGCGGACCTTTTGGTTTTGGACGGCATCGCCGTCGAAGACGGCGATGCCGGGCCGGCCAAGGCGCTGGGCATTTTCGCGCAGCGCACCATCACGGCGGAAAATTGCGAGGCGACCTTCCAGGCGACGCTGCAAGGCCGAGAGATCATCTTCGAGAGCGGCAATGCCCGCATCTCGCCAGTCAGCCTGCCGCTGCTTGATGCGCTGAGCGGAACCGGCCGGCTCTGCAAGTCTTTTGCGATCGAGATTGGCAATCACACCGACTCGCGCGGCTCGGATGACTATAATTTCCGTCTGTCGCGGGAGCGCGCCGAAGCGATGCGGGACCATATGGCCGGCAAGGGTGTGCCTGCGGACATCCTGACACCCGTCGGCTATGGCGAATCCCGGCTGATCGATCCCGGCCAGACCGCCGAGGCGCATGCGCGCAACCGGCGCACGGAATTCAAGGTCGGCCCTCGCTCCTGAGGGAGCCCTGGCGCTGATCAGAAGCCGAGGATCAGGCCGGTATCCGGCGGGACTTCGCCGTCCAGTGATTTCGCCCAGGCGGCCTCGATCGCGCGGGGCCCGCGGGACTCGGCCGGGCTGATATAGGCGGCGGACGCCTTGTAAAAGCTCTTGAGCGCGCTGCCTGTGCGATGGTTGAGCATATCCGGCCCGAGCGTCTTGGCGCGCTGCGCAGCATAAGTTGGCACGAAGAAGAATTCCGGTACGGGTCCGGGGGCCTTTATAGGCGCGCGGTTTGCTTCCCAGTCCGTAACGCCGATCACGAGGCTGCGCACGATGTGGTCCTTCAGTGCGTGATGCACGTCGGCCGTTAGAGCAGGCCGGCCGACAAAGTCGACATAGGCGGCGAGGCCGCGCGCGTGTAGCTGATCGACGTCCTCATAGGTGACGGCGCGAGCATAGAGGCCCGTCTTCTCGACAAAAGCGAGGTTGCCCTCGGAGGTCAGGGCGACGGCCTCGACCGTGCCGCGCTGCTTAAGGCAATGCGCGAGCGCCAGCGCTGTCTTGGAAGAGGCGCTTGAAATGACAACGGTTTCCGGCACATCGGTGCCAGGCTCCATGAGGCAGTCATCGATCATCCAGCCGGTGGTGAAGAGGGGGCGGAACAGCATCTGCTGTGCTTCATAAGCCGGGTCATAGGACGCATCGACCGCATTGAAGATATAGGTGTTGTAGATCCCGGCGAGGCTCTGGCGGTGGGCTGCGCCGTCGAGAAAGCTGACTTCGGAGACGCGGGTGGGCGTCACATCGAACACTTCGGAGATCGGCAGATATCCATAGACACGCTCGCCGGCCGTCACGCCTTCGGCGCGGGATTCGATGACTGTGGCGAAGCCCCAGACCGGCACGCGGCCCCAGGCCTCGTTTCGGGCGGGAAAGAAGTTCCAATAGTTCATAGCCTCGCCAAAGGCGGCATAGGTGACGTTGTTGGCGGTCAGCGCGAAGGCATCGACCCGGAGGCGGGCCTTGCCATCCGGCAAGGCGGCGGGTTCGCGGTCATCCCAGGCGGTCTCGCGCAGGTTCGACCGGCTGATCAGAAAGTCACTCATGGTCATTCCCCTGCGGCGCGCGTCCCGGCGGCGCATCACTCGCCTGTCGCGCGATTAGACGCCGAGGTCAACCGTGAGCGAGGAGATGGCGTGGACGAAATTGTTCGGTGCCAGAACCTGCTCACCCGTCCAGCGTACATCCGGGAACCGGGCGAGGATCTGGCGGTAGGCCGTTTCCAGCTGCATATTGGCGACGCGCTGTCCGAGGCAAACGTGCGGACCGTGGCCAAAGGCGAGGTGTTCCTTTGCATTCGGCCGGTCGATGTCGAACTGATCGGGCCTGTCGAATTTCGCCGCATCGCGGTTCGCCGCGGCATAGTACATGACGATCTTTTCGCCTTCGCCGATTCTCTGGCCGCCAAGCTCTGTGTCCTCAGTCGCCGTGCGGCGCATGTAGGTGACGGGCGTGACCATGCGGATCGCTTCGTTGACGAAGTTCGGGAAGCGGTCCGGCTTGTCTGCCAGCTGTCTCCGGACGTCCGGAAACTCCGTGATCAGACGCATCGTGCCGGAAAGCGAGTTGCGCGTCGTATCATTGCCGGCGAAGACGATCAGCAGCCAGGAGCCGTCGAGGAATTCCGGCGATAGCGGCTTGCCGTCGATCTCGACATTGGCGATGGCGGAGAGAAGATCCGGCTGCGGATTTTTCCGTCGCTCGGCCAGAAGGTATCGGCCATATTCGAACATCGCCTGGATCTCGCCCATGAAGGTCATGATCTGCTCGGGCGTGACATTGCCGAGGCCTTCCTGCTGGGCCTGGTATTGCGAGGTTTCGAGAAAGTGCATCCAGTGGACGAGTTTCGGCCGGTCCGCAGGCGGCACACCGAGGATTTCGCACAGCGTGAAGAGCGGGAGTTCGGCAGAGAACATCTCCACCATGTCGACTATGGGTCCCTGCGCCTGCATCGTATCCAGCAACCGGTTTACTTCCACCTCGACGCGTTTGCGAAGTTCAGCAACGAAGTCGGCGCGGAAATAGGCCATATGCTCCATACGCAGGGGCGTGTGGTAGGGCCGGTCAAGATTGATCAACGAGTTCAGAGAGGAGGAATGCAGCAGTGGATGGCGCGGGGCGCCCTCCATGCCGTAATTCATCAGTATGCCTCCTTTCTGGGATGAGAAGACTGCCGGGTCCAGCTCGACCTTCTTGACCAGCTCATAGCGGGATACCGCCCAGAAGCCAGCGCCGTAATCCTCCGGGTGCCACATGACCGGGGCCTGTTCGCGCATGACCGCGAAGGCTTCGTGGGTGTAGCCGCCATGCCGCGAGAACACTTCCGGATCAGTCAGGTTCACCGGCGGCGCAAGAGGGTAGGTCTTCGCGAACGTCGGATCCTTGGGCGGCGTCTCGACCTGATAGGTCTCGGTGATGTTCTGGAGGGTCATGACGGGGTCTCAGATTTCCTGTTTGATCTTGCCTTTTGCGGCGTGCCTCAATTCATCAGAATTTATACCGTACAGGAATGGATTTAGGTCCGCCAACGAAGTTGGCCTTGATGAAGCTCGGTGCACCTGAAAGCTCGATCGACTTCACGCGGCTGAAAAGTTCCTCATAGATTGCCTGCATCTCGAGGCGCGCGAGGTGCATGCCAAGGCACATATGCCCGCCATGGCCGAACGAGATCAGCTTGTTGGGGCTGCGGTCCACCTTGAAGCGGAAGGGTTCGTCGAACACTTCCTCGTCGCGGTTGCCCGAGGGGTAGCAGAGAAGAACGCTCTCGCCGGCAAGAATAGTCTTGCCGCGGAGAGTATAGTCTTCCTGCGCCGTGCGCATGAAATGCTTTACCGGCGTTGTCCAGCGGATGGCCTCGTCCACGGCAGTGCGCGACATCGCCTTCGGATCGTCCATCATCTTCTCGAGTTCAGACGGGTTCTGCAGAAGGCCGAGTACCCCGCCCCCGGTCGAGGCGCTGGTCGTGTCATGGCCGGCTGCGGCGGTGATGATGTAATAACTCATCGCTTCCAGCTGGCCGATCGGCTCGCCGTCCACCATGCCATTGGCGATGACAGTGGAGACATCGTCCTTCGGGTTGGCGCGTCGGTCTGCGGTGATCCCGGTGAAGTACATGAAGAATTCGGCAAGTGTTGCCTGGATCGACGCAAGGCCCTTCTCGACATTGCGCTCCTTGGCGAGCGACTTGTCGCGCATCAGGTCCTCGTCCTGGGCGCCAAAAATCTCCTGAGTCAGCTTCAGCATCATCGGTTCGTCCGACTCCGGGACACCGAGGATCTGCATGATCACGCGCAGCGGATAGTAGAGCGCCACATCGCGCTGGAAGTCGCATTCGCCGCCAAGGTCTTCCATACGGTCGACATATTGCTTGGCGATCGTCTTGATGGCGTCTTCGCGCTTCTTGACGTTCTGCGGCATGAACCATTCCTGGGTCAGGTGGCGCAATTTATAGTGAAGCGGATCATCCAGCTGGACGAGCGTCTTCAGGAGGTGCGGCTGGCCGAACTTGGCGTACACGCCCTTTTCGGCTTCTTGATAGGACAGCATCTCGCGCTGGCCGTTGGTGAAAAGCGCGTTCTGGCGCGACACTTCCATGATGTCGGCATGCTTGGTGGCGGCCCAGAAGGGGCGGAACGCTTCCGGCTCGCACCAGGCGAGCGGATCTTCTGCGCGCAGCTTGGTGAATGCCGCGTCGAGCGTCTTCTGGTCAGCATAGACAGCCGGCGTGACAATCAGGTCGCAGGTTTGCGCTGCTGCTGCCGACATTTTGCGGGAGGGGTCTTTCTTCGTGTCCGGCGGTACTGCCAGAACAGCCGTATCAGACATAAGTTTTCGTCCTTTGGGTCCGCTTTACGGCTAATCGCGCCGCTTCCCTTTCAGTCTATCGGAAGCCCCCTGCCTGCCAAGGCGTGACTTTGGGGCAGGTGCTGGCTTTGATGGCAGGGCGCCTGTATGGCCGAGTTCTGACAGGACGGATGCGAGCAGGTCTGACGGAATTTCCTCCACCTGTCCGGGCTTCAATTTGTCGAGCACAAACGGGCCGTAGCTGACGCGGATCAGCCGGTTCACGGTGAGGCCGATGGAGTCCATTGCCTTGCGCACTTCGCGGTTCTTGCCTTCGGTGAGCGTGACGGTGAGCCAGGAATTGGCGCCCATCTCGCGGTCGAACACGGTTTTGATCGGCTGATACTTCACGCCTTCAACGGTGATGCCGCTGGCAAGCTCGTCGATCTTGAGTTGCGTGACGGTGCCTTTCGCGCGAACCCGGTAGGTGCGCTCAAGTGCGGATTTCGGCAGCTCCAGGAAACGGGCGAGTTCGCCGTCATTGGTCAGGAGGAGAAGCCCCTCGGTCGTCAGGTCGAGCCGGCCAACCGTGACGACGCGGGGCAGGGACTTGGGGAGTTCGTCGAAGATCGTGCGCCGTCCGGCCGGGTCGTTGGTCGTGGTGATGAGGCCGGATGGCTTGTGATAGCGGAAGAGGCGGGTCTGTTCCGGCGCCGTGACCGTCCGGCGGCCGACCTTGATCAGCTCGCGGCCAGTGACCTTGAAGGCGGGCGAGCTTAGCCTCTGCCCGTTCACGGTGATTTCGCCGGCCTCGATCATCCGCTCGATCTCGCGGCGCGAGGCGACGCCTGCGCGGGCGAGATATTTGGCGATCCGCTCGCCGCTCTCGTTCCATTCCGTGTCGGTCGCAGGGGTGCGGGTGGGGCTTGGCTTGCGCGGGCTTGTGGACTTCCGGCTGGGGCGGGCCGTCTCACGACGTTCCGGCATGGGCGTCTCTTTCTGTTGGCTGTGTGGCTGTGGTCTAGCTCAGCAAGTGCAGGACCGGGGCGCCGATGGCAAGGCCGAGCGCCACCTCTGTCGCCATCCAGACAGGGATGATCTTCGCGCCCGCGACCTGCTCGCGGTCATACATCAGCGACAGGGTGCGCCCGAAGGCGGCGCCAAGCCAGCCAGCCGCAACGGGCAGGGCGGCGAGCGCGGAGCCCGCAGGCGGCGTTATGATGACGATCACCAGAGCAACGGCATGCACCATGAACAGCAGGCCGCCGTAGGTGCCGCGGAACTCCGAATAGCCGCCGGGTCTGGCCGGATCCGCGATCAGCCGGACGACGCCGGACGCCCAGCGGGGCGACGCCATGGCGCCAAGGCCCATAAGCGCACCCAGGCTGAGGCCGATAATGGCAACGATCTCGGTGATCTGCATGAGGCTGGCCTTTTCTGTCGTGATTGCTGGCGCTGAAGCGGTCCTGCCTGCTCAAAGGGAATCGCAGCTGGTAATGGGAATTTCCGGTAAACCCTAACGCCGGTTGGCAGAAAATTAACTATTTGGGCGGCTCTATCACCTTTGAATATAGCGGCATACGGGCGTTCGCCCATTCCTCCTGCCGCGAAGCGTAATTTTGAGGACGCCCGCCCATGCGCATGAAGATGTTCGCCGCAGAATCGATGGAAGCTGCCAAGGCGTTAATCTTTGCTGAGATGGGCGAGGATGCTGTGATCCTGTCTGAGCGGGAGGTGGACGGCGGTGTCGAAGTGCGCGCCGCAACCGACCGGATGGGCCAGGCTGCAATGGGCAATGAGCCCGTCTTCCTGCGCGATGCGCGGAATTTGGGCCACGGCCGGGGTGTCGATAATCCATTGTACGCAAGGGTGCGCGACGCGCTGCTCTGGCACGGTGCGCCGCAGCGTTTTGCTGACCGTGTCGCGAATGAGGGCGCCGGGCGCCTGCCGGGCGGCTTTGCGAGCCCGGAAGACGCGATGGCGGAGGGCCTCGACCGGCTTGTGACCTGTGATCCGATCCCGGCCCGCCTCGACCGGGACATCCTGCTCGTCGGCCCGCCCGGACATGGGCGTACCTCGACGGCGGCGAAACTCACCCGCCGCGCCTCGGTGGCGCGGACCGAAATCGTGCCGCTGGCGGCTGATCTCGACGGCTCCGCCGCCGGTGAACAGCTCGCGGCCTATCTGGAGCGGGAGCGCGGGCAGATCCGTGTTGCCGAGACGCCGGACGCGCTGTTTGCGGAACTTCGCACGCTGCGCAAGACCAATCGCCGCTGCGTGATCGACCTGCCGGCCATCAACCCGTTCGAGGGCGAGGACCTGGCGAGCCTGGGCGACCTGGTCGCGGCCATTCGCGCCGAGCCCGTGCTCGTCATCTCGGCTGAGGGGCATCCCGAGGACCTCGCCGACTCCGCCCGCGCCTTCTACCGGGCCGGTGTACGGCGCGCCATTCTCACCAAACTTGATGTCGTCCGCCGCCGGGGCGGGGCCATCGCTGCCCTCACATCCTCCGGCATTGCCTTCTCGCACCTCGCGATCACGCCTTTCATTGGCGGCGGGCTTGTCCCGGCTGCCCCCTCCCGTCTCGCGGCACTTCTGATGGAAGACGCCCGCGGCGATGTGATCGCCCTTAAAGGAGCAGCCTGAGCCATGAGTTTCGCGCTTCGCAGATCGCAGGATCGCCCTGGAGTCCGCCCACCGCCGCGGATGTCCCCGGCATCCATCATCACCGTTGCCAGCGGGAAGGGTGGGGTCGGCAAGACGTTCGTGTCCATTTCGCTCGCGTCCTCGCTTGCCCAGACCGGCCGCCGTGTACTGCTGGTCGACGGCGATCTCGGCCTTGCCAATGTCGACGTCCAACTCGGCATCGCGCCTGAAACCGACCTTGCCGCCGTCGTGGCTGGCTGGGTCGAGCTTGAGGACGCAGTCACGCCGATCGATGGCGGCGCGGGTCATGGAGGCTTTGACGTGCTGCCAGGACGCTCCGGCTCCGGTGCGCTCGCAGAACTGCCGACCGAGGAAGTGGCGCGTCTTGCGGCAGGCCTCTCGGCGCTTGCGCTGCAATACGACCATGTCGTGATCGATCTCGGCGCAGGCATCGAGGCCAACTGCATGCGGCTGGCCCGCTCCGGCGACAAGGCGCTGATCGTGATCACGGATGATCCGTCCTCGATGACCGACGCCTATGCCTTCATCAAGGTGCTGCGCGGCTACGCCCCGACGGTCGAGCCACTCATCTGCATCAACCAGGCGGATACGCGCGCCGCCGGCCAGCGGACCTATGAAGCGATTGCCCGGGCCTGCCAGACATTCCTTGGCTTCCGCCCGCGCCTTGCGGGGATCGTCATGCGCGATCCCAAGGTGCGCGATGCCGTCCGCTGTCAGAAGACATTGATGTCAATCGACGCCAACGCGCAGCCCGTCCAGGACGTGATTGCCGTGGCGCAGGTGATGATCGGGCAACCTTCAGCAGAGATCGGAAACTGATCAGTGCCGGGAAGTGTGAAGAAAAATTCAGGAGTAAAGGGTGCGCGTTTACCCCTTGCAAACCTTTCATGTGGAAAAAGGTAAACGCTGGGATTCACAGTATGTGCCAATCAGGCTACTGATGGTTAAGATGATTCGGGAGACGAGCGATGCGCGTCCTGCTAATTGAAGATGACCGGGCACTAGCACGCTCGATAGAGCTCATGCTCAAAGCCGCTGGCTTCAATGTCTACCTCACCGACCTTGGTGAGGATGGCGTCGATATCGGTAAGGTCTATGAATTCGACATGATCCTCCTGGATCTGTCGCTACCGGATATCACCGGCTTCGACGTGCTGAAACAGCTCCGCATGAGCCGGGTCAACACGCCGGTCATGATCCTTTCGGGGAACCCGGATATCGAGGCCAAGGTCAAGACGCTGGGTTACGGCGCCGACGACTATCTGACCAAGCCGTTTAACAAGGACGAGCTGATTGCGCGGATCACCGCGATCGTCCGCCGCTCCAAGGGCCATGCCGAAAGCGTTATCCGCACCGGCGAGATCCTCGTCAATCTCGACGCCAAGACGGTCGAGGTCGAGGGTGAGCGCGTACACCTGACCGGCAAGGAGTATGCGATGTTCGAGCTGCTCTCCCTACGCAAGGGCACGACGCTGACCAAGGAGATGTTCCTCAACCATCTTTATGGCGGTCTGGACGAGCCGGAACTGAAGATCATCGACGTCTTCATCTGCAAACTGAGGAAAAAGCTTCAGCAGGCCACCGGCGGGCAGCACTACATAGAAACGGTCTGGGGCCGCGGCTATGTGCTGCGCGATCCACGCCCGAGTCAGAAAACGAGTGAGGTCGAGCAGGCCGCCTGATCCGGCATCTGCGATCTGATGTTTCGAACAGGCCCGGCTCGGCAACCGGGTCTTTTCATTTTCGGCCGCGGGCTTCTTCTGTGCCCTGACGAGCGAGCGCATCGGCGCGCTCATTGCCTTCGTCGCCGGCATGGCCCTTTACCCATTTCCAGGTGATCTCGTGGCGCGTGCAGGCCTCTTCCATCGCCATCCACAGGTCCTGGTTCTTCACAGGCTTCTTGTCGGCGGTTCTCCAGCCATTGCGCTTCCAGCCCTTGATCCATCTGGTGAGGCCGTCCTTCACATAGGTGGAATCTACGTTCAGCGTGACTTTTGATGGCTTCTTCAGTGCGTTCAGCGCCTCGATGACCGCCTGCATCTCCATGCGGTTGTTGGTTGTCGCCGGGTTGCCCCCGAAAAGTTCCTTCTCATGGCCATTCCAGCGGATCAGCGCGCCCCAGCCGCCGGGGCCAGGATTGCCGCTGCAGGCGCCATCGGTCCAGATTTCGATTGTATCAGTCATGCATTGCGGGTTGGGCGGCTTCGGGCGCGGCGTCAAGCCAGCGGCGGCCAAGGATCAGAAAACCGAGACATCTTCCTGTGAAAGCTGGCGGGCTGGTCGGACTATGGCGTGGAAGAGAAGACCGCACACTGAGCCCGAAATCGCGCCGATCAGGCCGCCGGTGACCAGCGCGCCAAGCCCTGCGGCCGTATCGGCGATCATGCCGAACAGGCCGCCGGTGACGCCTACCAAAAGCGCGCCCCAGATCGCGCCCCAGCGCAGGTACGGCTTGCGCGCTGTGATCCCCCGATAGGGAAACAGCGCAATGGAGAGGCCAAGCGCGAGGGCAGCGGCCGGGATGGTGAGGAAAAACAGAATGAAATTGAGCGCTGAGAGCTGGGTGGCCAGAACTGCGCCGCCTGCAAACCCGCCCTGGGCCACGGTTTGCTCAAGCGCGCCGCCGGCAAGTCCAATCAAGCCGAGGCCGATCAGCCCGATCAGGCTCACGCAAAGGCAGGCGGCCAGGGCGGAAAGAAACAGGGCGAGTTTCACCCGCCGGACGCGCCGCGGTCTGGGCGCCATCGCATAGGCAGGCTCGGTGGGCGGCTGCGCCGATACGGTCATCGCGCGGGATATCCCTGCTGGCGTGTCAGGCGCCGTACCCTTCGGCGCACTCCATCTGGACATGGAAAGCGAGGCGGGCGGCATATTCAAGGGGGTTCTTGGGCCGGACGAGGGCGCCGGCAGGTGTGGCCGACCAATCCGCCAGCCGTGTCAGGAAGAAGCGCATGGCGGCGCCGAGGCAGAGCGGCGGCAACGCTTCAAGCTCTGCAGCTTCCAGAGGACGGATGGACTGATAACCGGCGATCAGTGCCGATCCCTTTGAGTAATTGTATTCGAGCCTCCGGGCCCCCGCCGAGTTACCCTCCTCGAAGGCCCAGGCGTTCAGGCAGATGGCCAGGTCATAGGCGAGCGCGTCGGTACAGGCGAAATAGAAGTCGATCGCGCCGGAGAACCGTTCACCAAGAAAGAAGGCGTTATCGGGAAAGAGGTCGGCGTGGATCGTGCCGCGCGGCAGCGCGTCGGAAAAAGCGCGGGCCGCCCGGATGTGCGCGAAACAGGTCTCCACCTCGGCGGCTAGCCCGGGCTGGATCGCTTCGGCGTCAGAGGCACGGCCTGTCCAGAGTTGATGCCAGGCCGCGGGCCCGAGGGCGTTCTCGCGGACGCCGTCATAGTCGGCGAGAGCGAGGTGCATGCGGGCGATGGCTTCGCCAAGCGCGCGGCATTGGCGCACGGTCGGGCGTTTCGGTGACAGCCCGTCTAGGAAGGTCGCGATGAGGGCAGGGCGACCTTCGAGCGTGCGCAGAGCGCCACCACCCCGTCCCTCAACCGGCTCCGGGCAAGGGAAACCCTTGGCCGAGAGGTGCTGTTTCAGGCCGATGAAATACGGAAGATCGGCCGCGTGCACCCGCTTCTCGAACAGGGTCAGGATGAAACGGCCCTGCCGGGTCTCCAGATAATAGTTCGAATTCTCCACGCCCTCGGCGATACCCTTGAACGCCAGCGCCTCGCCAAGATCATACCCGGCGAGGAAGCCCTCAAGCGCCTCATCAGAAACCTGTGTATAGACCGCCATAGGCGGCGCACTTACGCAGTTTTGTGGAGCATGTCACGCTGCAGCGTCTTGCCGGCCAGCAGGTAGTGCAGCGCTGCCCAGGCATAGAGACAGTTGAAGATGATGATCGACCATTGCAGGCCCCGGGCATCGGCGCTCCTGCATTCATCAACTGCCGCGACGGCAAGATCCCCGAGATTGCGGCAAGCGGCCAGCGTGAGGCCGAGATCCCCGCCAGACAGGACAAAGCCCTTCAGCGCCGTCGAAAGTGCGCCGATCGTCGGCGGGCCGAGACCGTAGCCGAGCAGGTTCACCACAAACAGCGTCAACGCCACGGCAGTTGCCCGCATCCGGCTGTCCACAACCCCGCCCGAAATCGCATACATCGGGCCAAGATAGAAATAGTGGATCATCGCCGCGATCATCAATGGCGGCATGGCCAGCCAAAGATTGCCGGCCGAATAGCCAATGGCATAGAAGGGCACCGAAAGGCCCATGCCGAGCGCCGGCAGCCAGGACAGGGAGGTCGGATACTTTTTCGCCCAGCGGTCCGACAGCCAGCCCGACATGAACACGCCGATCGCTGCCATGACACCTAGGATGATCCCGAACAGGAGCGCGGCTTGCTGGATGGTCAGACCGTGGGTGCGGATCAGGAAGGAAGTCGTGAACTGGCCAACGCCGTAGCCAATAAACGAAGCTATGGTCGCGCCGATGACCACATGCACATAGGTCGGCTTGCGCATCAGGATTCCCATCACCTGAAGGAAGCTGGTGCGGGCTTCTCCGACTTTGCGCTGCATTTCCGGAGGATCGGAATAGCCGCGGGGCGGCTCGTGCACAGTGAGCCAGACTGTGAGGCTGAGGATCAGCCCGGGAACACCTACAACGACAAAGGCGATCCGCCAGCCCTCGATGTTCTGCCAATCGAGAACATTGGCTGCCCACGTCCAGCCCCAGGCCTGAAGCGCCGCGAACACTTGCGGCCCGTCAAGGTTCCCGGCGACAAAGCCGCCGAAGATCGCTGCGAACATACCGCCGAGCGGGACGCCGAGCGCGTAGATGGACACTGCCGTCGCGCGGCTTGAGGGTTTGAAATAGTCCGCGATTAGCGACTGGGCCGGCGGAGTACAGCCTGCCTCGCCGACAGACACGCCGATACGGAACAGGAACAGGATTAGGAAGGTGGTGGCGAAACCGCACAGCACGGTCATCAGGCTCCAGAAGCCGACCGCCAGGGCGATAATCGCCACACGGTTCACCCGCTCCGCTATCCGGGCGATGGGAATGCCGAGGAAGGTGTACAGGATCGCAAACGCCGGGCCGCCAAGCAGGCCCATCTGCCAGTCCTCAACCCCGAATGTCGCCTTGATTGGCTCGGTGAGGATGTTGATGATGGTGCGGTCGATGAAGTTGAAGATGTAGACCAGAAGCAGCGAGCCCAGCACGTAGGTCCGGTAACCCTTCGAGCGATAGCCCGTGAGATGACCGTCAGCCGGCACGGTTTGCGCCTGGCTTGTAGCAGCAGCGTCAGTCATCGGTATTGTTCCCGTCTTGTTGGATCAGGTTGCAGGTGCGTTTGACCAGCGGTCCTTCACGAAGGTCCGGCCGGAAATCAGGAAACAGATACCTGCTAGCCCGAAAATGGAGGTCGCAATCGCGCACGCCTGGCGGATGCCGACGGCTTTAACCTCGCGGCACGCCGCGGCCAGTTCCGCGCCGGCCGTCGCAACGGAAACGCTGCAGCGATTATTCAGGACATCTGCATAGGCGCTCGAATTGATCGCCTGAGTCGTCAGGAGGTCGGCAATTGAGCCGATGACCGGAGGACCGGCGCCGTAGCCGATGAGGTTGGCAATGAAGAGGAGGACCGCGACAGACGTGGCGCGCGCACGCACGCTGACGACGGCGGTCGCGATGTTATACTGTGCGCTCAGATAAAAATACTGGAGCAGGTTGGCAAGCAGGAACAGGCCGAACATCACCGCGATGCCCGCTTCGGCGAGGAAACCGGCGGCGTAGACCGGCGCGCAGAGCAGCAGCGCAAAGCCCGGTACCCAGGTTCCGGCAGTCGGTGAGAAGCGCGTCGCCTTCTCGGTCAGGAAACCGCCCATGAAGGCGCCCAGTGTGCCCATGAGCCCGAGGATGGCCATGAAGCGGATTGCGGTTTCGCCAGCGCTGAACCCGTATGCATACTGGATGTAGAGCGGCTGGAAGCCAACCAGCGCGTAGCCCGCAAAAGCTGCCAGTGTGGCGCCCGCGGACATCGCCCAGAAGGTCTTCTTGCTGAAGATTTCCGTGATTGCGTCGCGGAACGGAAGCTTGTCGACGATTCTCGCGCCGGGCGGTTCACTGAAGCCTCTTGGCGGCTCCTTGATTGTCATCAGGACAACAAAACCGATGAGGACGCCGGGCGCGCCGACATAGATGAAGGCTTCGCGCCAGGTGAAGTTCTGAACGATCCAGCCGCCGAACACCTGCGCAAGCACGCCGCCCAGCGTGATGCCCATGGCATATATTCCGAGCGCCGTTGGCCGGGAGAGCGGCTTGTAATAGTCGCTAATCAGGGAGTTGGCCGGCGGCGTGCATCCCGCCTCACCAACCCCGACTGCAAGGCGCGCCAGAAGCAAGGTGATGAACCCGACCGAAAAGCCGCACAGAACGGTCGCGATGGACCAGAGGATGACGCAGACGCCGATGATGCGCACACGGTTGTGGCGCTCGGAGAAGCTGGCGATCGGAATACCAAGCAGAGTGTAGAACAGAGCAAAGCCGATGCCGGAGAGAATGCCGAACTGGAAATTCGTCAGTTGGAATTCTTCGATGATGGGGCCGCCGACGACGCTGATCAGGATGCGGTCAACAAAGTTCAGCGTGTAGACCATTGTCAGCGTCAGTAGCACATAAGTCCGATAACCGAATGAACCAAAGCCCGTAAGGTGGCCCTGACCCGCAGTCTCTTCCGTGCCGCCGGTTACTGCTGCCCGCATCGTTGTGTCCTCTCCCGTCCGAAACTCCGCTGCTTCTCCCGGCGCGGCCCAGTTTCCAGCAACGGTAGCCAGACCGTGCCAGCCTGCAAGTGTTATCGTCAGGGAAAGGGTGGGTACGCGAGCGGACGCTGGCCAGTATGCACGCGGGAGTGGTTGAAATTCGCGTCAGAGGCGGGTATCCGACCTGCATTCGCGCCAAACCAACTGCAGCATGAGGCAGGCACCGCCATGAACAACCATCCGCAAACGACAGCCCTCGGATCAGTTCACCGGATAAGTTCGCACCGTGCCCACCTCGATCATCTTCGCCTCGGTTACCTTCGCCCTACCCGATAGCCGGGTTCTTTTTTCAAACCTAAATTTCAACCTCGGACCCGAGCGCACCGGCCTTGTCGGGCGCAATGGCATTGGCAAGTCCTGCCTTCTGCAACTGGTCTCCGGTGCGCTGCAGCCAGCGTCCGGCAAGGTGTCGGTGCAGGGGCGCGCGGCCATGCTGCGCCAGTCACTCTCGCCCG
The DNA here is from genome assembly GCA_964409375.1 of uncultured Hyphomonas sp. Classification (GTDB taxonomy): domain Bacteria; phylum Pseudomonadota; class Alphaproteobacteria; order Caulobacterales; family Hyphomonadaceae; genus Hyphomonas. The sequence goes on along the minus strand of CAYPDA010000003.1, from coordinate 975 downwards.
ATACGGATAAGACCCTTGCTGCGGTGTTTGGAATAGAAGCTGATCTTGAGCGCCTGGCGCGCATCGAAGCTGGGGAGGCCAGCGAGGTGGATCTCGCCGAGGCAGACTGGACGCTCGAGGCGCGACTCGCCGAAGCACTCGACCGCGCGGGGCTGGAGGGCATCGCGCCAGGCATAAGGCTCGCGGCGCTATCGGGCGGGCAGCGTACGCGCGCAGGCCTTGCGGCGCTGCTTTTTGCCGAGCCGGATTTCCTGCTGCTTGACGAGCCGACCAACAATCTAGACAGGGAGGGGCGGTCAGCGGTTGCCAGTCTGCTGAATGGCTGGCGCGGCGGGGCGCTGGTAATCAGCCATGACCGCGAACTGCTCGAGCGAATGGACGCAATTCTGGAGCTGACCTCGCTGGGCGCGTCCCGCTATGGCGGCGGATGGCGCGCTTATCAGGCGCAGAAGGCCCGCGAGCTTGTTGCCGCTGAGGATGCCCTTGCGGCAGCGCGCCAGCAAATCGGCGCGGTCAAAGAGAAGGCGCAGGCAGCTGCCGAACGCAAGGCTCGCCGCGACGGCGCCGGGGCGCGCAAGGCGGCGAAGGGAGGCGCGCCGAAGATCCTTCTGGGCGCCCAGAAGCGCCGGGCTGAAACATCATCTGGTGCGCTGGACCGCCTCGCCGAACGCCAGAAACGCGACGCAGAAACGGCTGCCGCCGAGGTAAGCGCGAAGATCGAGGTGCTGCAGCCCTTCGCTGTTGAGGTTGCTGCCTGCGGGCTGCCCGCGAGCCGCACGGTCCTTACCGTCCAAGATCTGTCGGCGGGCTATGCGCCGGAATGCCCAGTCACTTCCGGCCTAAGCTTCAGCCTCTGCGGACCCGAGCGGATTGCGCTCACCGGTCCGAACGGGAGTGGCAAGTCGACCTTGCTGAGGACGCTAGCCGGCACACTCCCGCCTTTGGCCGGCCGAGCGCAGCTGCACGTCCCGATGG
>CAYPDA010000002.1:0-89899 GCA_964409375.1 uncultured Hyphomonas sp. | reverse complement strand
TCCGAAAAGGTCTGGGCCTTGAGCGAATCGACCGCCTTCTGAAGAAAGGCGCCGCCATTATAGTTCACGATGATGACGGTAAAGAAGGGTGCGGTGGTCATAGCTGGTTGCCGGTCGAGGCTTCGCCTGGCGCTCAATCTGCCACGGCGGCGCGCAGGGCTTTGAGCTGCGCCAGAAGCGCGCCGGCGGCGCTGAGCGGCAGGCAGCTTGGTCCGTCGCACAGGGCCTTGTCGGGATCGGTGTGGAATTCGAGGAAGACCCCGTCGGCCCCCGCCGCGACAGCTGACTTGGCAATGATGGCAACGCCGTCTCGCCGTCCGCCTGTGGAGGCGCCGCCGGTGCGCGGATCGGCGCCGGGCAATTGCACGGCATGGGTCGCATCGATCGTGACCGGGCAGCCGAGCTTCTTCAGTTCCGGGATCGCGAGCATGTCGACGATGAGGTTGTTGTAGCCGAAGCTGACGCCGCGCTCGCACAGGATGATGCCCGTCTCCGGGGCAGCTTCGCGGACTTTGGAAATGATGTTCTTCGCGTCCCAGGGCGCCATGAACTGCGCTTTCTTGGCCTGGATCAGGGCGCCGTGTTTTGCAGCTGCCCTGGCCGTTGCGACGACGAGGTCGGTCTGGCGCACCAGAAAGGCGGGAAGCTGCAGGATATCTGCGACTTCGGCGACGGCCTCGGCCTGGCCGGGCTCGTGCAGGTCGGTAACGACAGGCACGCCGAGCCTTGACTTGACGCCGGCGAGCATCCTGAGGCCGTCCTGGAGGCCGGGGCCGCGATAGGAGGTGATGGAGGAGCGGTTCGCCTTGTCGAAGCTCGCCTTGAAGACGTAAGGCAGGCCGAGACCCGCGCAGAGGCGTTTGAGCTCGGCGCCGACCTCGTGCGCGAGGCCCTCATCTTCCAGCACATTGAGGCCGGCCATCACCGCAAGTGGACCGTTTCCGCCAATCGTCCAGCCGGAGGGGGTATGGGTCAGCGCTGTCATTTTGGGGATTACTCCACATGCCGGAAATCTGGGGCTGAGTTAGCGGAATTCTGCCCTCACGCGAACCGTTATTCTCAGCCCCGAACACAAAGAAGCCGCCCTGTTCAGGGGCGGCTTCCGTGAGCCCCGTGGGGCCCGTCAGGTCCGGACGCGTTTCAGCGTCCTCATATTGTCTCTAGGCGCTGACCAGAGGCTGCTCCAGCCGGACACCATAGGACACAGACCTGACGGCCTCACCTGGTTTCTCACTCGACATGGATCACCTCCTTTCAGCGTGCAACCGGCACGTACTTTTACCCGGACCATCCGGATCACCTACGAGTAAAGCACGATTTTCGCGAATGTGAAGTTAACATCGCGGTGATCACGGATGGAATTTGCCGGAGGCGAAAAAAAAGGCACCCGGAACAGGCCATTGCCCTGGCTCCGGGTGCAGAAATTCTCAAACAGGGGTGTCAGAGGCAGCTCGCTGACCCCGGCGTCAGTAGGCGAGGGCGCCGACGACAAGGCCGATGATGGCGCCGGTGGCCACGGAGGCGAGGATGGCATCGCCCCGGTCGCGGTCGCGGACCCAGTGATAGCCGCTCGGCGGAGCATAGAGGCCGTAGCGGTTATACTCCGAGATGTAGACTGTCCGGGACGGCGCCGGGCGGTAGTAATGGCCGACCGAATAGCGCGGCGCATATCCGCGCACATAGTGAGGCCCGTAGGTGTAGCCGCGGCTCACCGTGACGGTCGTACGCGGCGGGGCGTAACCATAGTGCGGACGGCTGTAGCTGTAATGCGGGCGTTTGTAGCTGTAATGAGGGCGCTTATAACTATAGTGCGAGCGGCCGGAGCTGTAGTGCGAGCGGCTGGAGCGCTCGTAGTGGCGATCGCTCCGGTGACCCCGGCCATAATGGCGCTCATAGCCGCGCCCGCGCTCATAGCTGCGTCCCCGGTCGTAGTGACGGTCATGGCCATAATGGCGTTCGTAACCGCCGCCTCTGCCCCGGTCCGCCATCGCGGCAGGTGCGAGCAGGAAGCTCGCCGCCGTCGCCGCCGCCAGGAAACGTGTGAAGGATTTCATGATGCGCATGACGAGGGGCTCCCGAACTTCTGCTATGCGGCATGCAATCAGACCAACCGCGCCGCGCCGGACCTCTCCGGCTTCAAGGCTTGAACTTTGTGGCGGATTGTCTGAACTCCCGCTGAACACAAGCTTCAGGAAAGTCCGATGGCCGGATTTGGTGATCTCAAGATATCAGACGCGCTGACGGTGCCTGCCTGGGAGCTTGAGGAAAGCTTTGTCCGGGCCTCGGGGCCGGGCGGGCAGAATGTCAATAAGGTCTCCAGCGCGGTGCAGCTGACCTGGCATGTCCGGGCCTCCTCCCTGCCGGCCGGCGTGAAGGCGCGGTTCGAGCGGCTCTATGGCAACCGGATCACCGCCGATGGCCGGCTTGTGCTGGAGGCGAGCGAGCATCGCGGCCAGTCGCTCAACCGCGTGGCGGCGCGGGGGCGCCTGGCGCAGATGATCCTGAAAGCAGCGGCAGTGCCCAAGAAGCGGGTGGCAACCCGGCCCACAGCCGGCAGCGTGCGCCGCCGTATCGCGGCCAAGAAACGGCGCAGCGATGTCAAATCCCTGCGCGGCCAGGTCACCGGTGAGGATTGAACGCCCGCTTTTGCAGGGGTTTACCTTTGTGGTGGAAGAAATATTGCATGGATCTTGCAAATGGATCTTGCAAATGGATCTTGCAAAGTGAAGCAGGGTCAAACGCGCATTTGGGCCGAGGCGGGCCCGGGAGAAACAATCAATGCATCTGGAAAAGCGTGTCCTGATCACCGGCGGAGCCGGATTTATCGGTTCATTTCTCTGCGAGCGCCTGCTCGACACCGGGGCCAGCGTTCTGTGTGTGGACAATTTCTTCACCGGCACAAGAATGAACGTCGCCCATCTGCTCGGCCATCCGCGCTTCGAACTGATGCGCCATGACGTGACCTTCCCGCTCTTCGTGGAGGTCGACGAGATCTACAACATGGCCTGCCCGGCGAGCCCGGTCCATTACCAGTTCGATCCGGTGCAGACGACCAAGACCAGTGTTCACGGCGCCATCAACATGCTCGGCCTTGCCAAGCGCGTCCGGGCCAAGATCCTTCAGGCCTCGACATCCGAAGTATACGGCGACCCGGTCGTCCACCCGCAATCGGAGGACTATTGGGGCAATGTCAATCCGATCGGACCGCGCTCCTGCTATGATGAGGGCAAGCGCTGCGCCGAGACGCTGTTCTTCGACTATCACCGCCAGCATAAGCTGCGGATCAAGGTCGCCCGTATCTTCAACACCTATGGCCCGCGGATGCACCCGAATGACGGCCGGGTTGTCTCGAACTTCATCGTCCAGGCGCTGAAGGGCGAGGACATCACGCTGTACGGCGATGGCCAGCAGACGCGCAGCTTCTGCTATGTCGATGACCTCGTGGACGGTCTTGTCGGCCTGATGGGATCGGATGACAAGGTGACCGGGCCGGTCAACCTCGGCAACCCGGGCGAATTCACGATCCGTCAGCTGGCGGAGCAGGTGATCGACCTGACAGGGGCGAAGTCGAAACTCGTGTTCATGCCACTTCCGCAGGATGACCCGAAACAGCGCAGGCCCGATATCACGAAAGCCCGCGAACTGCTCGGCTGGGAGCCGGCGATTGTCCTGCGGGACGGGCTGACGAAGACCATCGCTTATTTCGATACGCTTCTGGCAGGCCCGGTATCGGCAAACAGCTAGGCCCGTCAGCCGCCAAGCTGGGCGGTGATGACCTGCTGGATGCGCGGGGTGTTGGCACCCTCGACCACTTCATCACCGATGATGAAGCCTGGCGTGCCGTTCACGTTCAGTGTCCGGCCAAGATCGATCATGTCGGCCAGCTGCGCCTGAATTTCCGCCGATTCCATGTCGCGGCGCATCCTGGCGACATCCACGCCGAGGCCGGCGGCAATCTCGTCGATGGCCGCTTCGGTGAGATCGTCGTTCGAGCGGATATCCATCAGCGCGAGGTGCATTTCGAGATATCTGTCCTGGCGGCCGGCGGCGAGCGCGGCGCGGGCGGCCGTTGCGCTGATACCGCCGAAGATCGGCAATTCCTTGAACACGACACGCACCTGGCCGTCATACATTTCCGGCAGGTCTGCGACCCAGCCGGCGGATCGTTTGCAATAGCCGCAGCGGTAATCGAAGAATTCGACAACCGTTACCGGGGCATCTGCGGGGCCGACACTGTAATCGGTGGAGAGGTTGAAGAGCCGCTCGCTGTTCTCGGCGATCTTCGCCTGGGCGGCGAGGCGGGTGTTTTCCGCTTCCTGCTGGCTGAGGACGACGAGCGCTTCCTCGATCAGGCCTGGATTGGCGAGAATGTATTCGCGCACAACCTTTTCCATTTCGGCGCGGCTCGACGGACTTCCACCCCCCTGTCCGCAGGCCGGAAGAATGGCGAAGGCAGCGAGGCCGAGGGCCAGGCAGGATTTCGGGATGCGGCGGGTCATCAGGGCTCCTCGTATCTGCGGGGCCGGACATACGCCCATTCCTGCTTCGGCGTCCAGTCCGGGGGAGGGGTCAGCGCCTCCGGGCCGAGAAGTCACCGAACGGCATGTCCCGCTCGCCCACCGCGATGGACAGGCGCTGGCTGCGGTTGTGGCGCTCATAGAACGGGCGGTTGTCCGGATTGCTCGGATCAGTGATCAGGAGGATGTCGTCGGCGCGGCGATGGCTCGTCGTGCCGCGTTCCATCTGATCGACGGCGCGTTTGGCAAAGATGTGCGCGCGTACGATGTCGCCGACCCAATAGGCGGATTCGGCTGTGGCCAGCTGGGCTTCGGCGCGGCGGCCCTGGTTCTCGAGGGTGATCGCGAGCTGGGCCCAGGCGAAGGCGTTGTCGCTTTCGGCGATGATGGCATCGCGAAGGGCGGCCTCGGCGAGCGCGACGTCGCCCTCTTCATTGCGGGCGTTCAATGAGCGGGCATAATTGATCAGAAGCAAGGGCTGGCCGGGCAGCAGTTCGAGCGAACGCCGGTGCGGTTCGACCGATTCGCCGATACGGCCGCTCTCAAACAGCATCTGGCCCTTCAGTTCGTGGAAATAAGGGTTCTCCGGCTCGTCCGCGAGAAGGGAGTCGATCTCTCGCAGGCCGGTCTGGATGTCTGCTGCCAGATAGGACGCTATGGCCCGCGCATAGCGCGCCGGGGCGCTCGTATCGCTTGCGGGATATTCGCGGCGCACCTTGGCAGGCGTGTCTAGAAAGCCGATCAGCTTGGCGCGCATCATGTCATACTGGCGCATCTCGCGCTCGGTCGGCGGCATGTCCATCAGGCCGGTTGCCTCCGCGAGCATGCGGGTTGTCCGGATCCGGTCAGAGGCAAGGGGGTGGGCGCGGAAATACGGGTAGCGGCGCGCTTCCGACATCACTTCCTGATAGCGGAAATTCTCGAAGAACTCGACGATGCCGGCGGGCGACTGGCCAAGCTCAGCGAGATATTTCACGGCATGGGCGTCGGCGGACGCTTCCTCGGCGCGGGTATGGGTGAAAAAGTTCAGCGCCGCAAATTGCTGCGACGACCCGATCAGCGCGGCGCCTGCACCGCCTTCGCCGGCGGCCATGGCAAGGATCCCGAGGCCGATCGAGATCAGGGCCGGGCGCATCGCGACCGCCGCGGCACGCCCGCGCTGCACGGTATGGCCGCAGGCGATGTGGCAGGTCTCGTGCGCGAGCACGCCCTTGATCTGGCCCGGCGTTTCCGCGGCAATCAGGATGCCGGTGAACATGTGGATGCGCTGTCCGTTCGCCACGAAGGCGTTCAGGGACGGATCATTGATGATGTAGAGGCCGACATCTTCCGGCACGAGTCCGGAGACTTCGAGGATCGGATCGGTCCATTCGCGCAGGATCTCTTCAATCTCCGCGTCGCGGATCATGCCCTGGGCGCCGGCGCTGAGGGCCAGCAACGCGCTTGCCGCAAGGGCTGCGGCCGCCTTGAAGATCTTATGCGCCATGCCAGCGCCTCCCATACTCAATGCGCAGTTTCATTCCAGACTAGGCCTTTGGCGCCCGCAAGGCGAGGCGGTCTTGTCCGTGTAACTGATTTGTCAGGTTGAACCTGACGCGAATGTGAATGTGAGGCGGGGGTCGAGCCGGATGCCAACCCTCTCTCCGGGTGAAAACCCCGTATCCGGCGTCACCAGGGCCATCAGGCTGAGGCTGCCGAGGTCGAGGGTGAGGCGCTGCTGCGCGCCGGTCAGTCGGCAGGCGCGGACGCTGGCGCGCACCGGCGAGGCCGGATCAAGGCGGACGCCTTCGGGGCGGACGAAGATGACGGTGCCTGGCTGCGCGCCTGGCACCAGTCCGGGCGGGGCGGCGCCCGCGTCAAACCGGTTCACGGGCCCAAGGGCCTGGGCGACCTCTGCGCTGGTCGGCTTGCGGTAGATGTCAGCCGCAGGGCCGGCCTGCAACAGGCGCCCTTCGCTCATGATGGCGATATGTTCGGCATGTTCGAGCGCTTCGGCGGGGTCATGCGTCACCAGAAGAGCCGGAATGCCGGCGTCCCGGATCGCCGAGAGTGCTGCGTCGCGCACGCTGCCCCGCAGGCCGGGATCGAGACCGGAGAAAGGCTCGTCCATGAGGATGGCGGCCGGCTGCGGGGCGAGGGCGCGGGCAATCGCGATGCGCTGCTGCTCGCCGCCGGAGAGTTCATGCGGATAGGCGCCGGCGCGGCCCGCCAGGGCGAACCGGTCCAGCCAGGCAGCGGCGCGGGCGGCGGCTTCAGCCCTTGGAAGGTGTTTCAGGCCGAAGGCGACGTTTCGCGCGGCGCTGAGATGCGGGAACAGCGCGAAGTCCTGGAAGATGAGCCCGATGCGGCGCTTCTCGGCCGCCACGGTATGGCCGGGCGCGGTAAGGACCATATCGCCAAGGCGGATTTCGCCCTCTTCGGCGGGCTCGAACCCGGCGAACAGCCGAAGGAGCGTGGATTTACCGGCGCCGGACGCGCCAAGCAGCGCCGTGATCTGGCCGGGCGCAAGTGTCAGCGAGACCCGCTCGACCACGGCCCGCACGCCGTAGCGGCGCGTGATCCCGATTGCGGCGAGCATCTCGTTCATCGCGGTGCAGCCGATCCGGGCCGCGCGCGCGAAAGCTGCCAGGAGAGGAGGATGACCGGGCCGAGGCCGGCCAGCGTGATCAGCAACGAGGGCAGGGCGGCGGCCGCGAGGCGTTCATCACTGGCATAGGCAAAGGCGCGCACGGAAAGGGTGTCCCAGTTGAATGGGCGCAGCATCAGCGTCGCCGGCAATTCTTTCAAGGCTTCAACGAACAGGATAAGCGCGGCGGCGGCCGCGCCCGACAGCGCGATAGGCAGATCGACGGCGAGGGCGCGGCGGGCGGGGCTGGCGCCGAGGCTGCGGGCGGCCTGGCCGATCGAGGCGGGCGCGCGGGCGAGGGCGGCGGCCATCGGTTCGGTCCCGGCAGCGGTGAAACGCGAGGCATAGACCCAGGCGAGGGCGATCAGGGCCACACCGCCTGAGAGTGTCAGTGGCAGAAGGCCGATCACTGCAAGCGCGCCGAGCGCAAGGACGGCGCCGGGAACGGCGTAGCCGGACACGGCGCTGGAGCGAGCGAACAGGGCCGCGGGGCTGCCTGCGCGCGCTGCCAGTACAATCAGCAGCGCGAGGACAAAGGCGAAGACAGCGCCGGTGCCTGCCAGCATGACAGAGTTTGCGAGCGCGTCCCAGACCGGGGCGGCGCCTCGTCCGACCTCAAGGCTGCGCCAGATCAGGCGTCCGACGGGCAAGGCGAAGGCGAACAGGAAGAGACCCGTGCAGAAGGCCGCCGCGCCCCAGGCTTTGGCGCCGGTGAGCGGGATGCGGGGCATGTCGCGCCAGCGGGTCGAGGATTGCTGGCTGCCGGCCCGGCCCCGGCCCCAGCGCTCGGTCAGGATCAGCACGCCGATCACCGCAATCAGGATGACGGCGAGGCGTGCGGCGGCCGCCGGTTCGCCGAAACTCTTCCAGGCGCGGACGATACCGAATGTGAGGGTCGGTACGCCCAGGAATTCGGCAGCGCCGTAATCGGCAGCCGCTTCCATCAGAGCAAGGGCGAGACCGGCGGCGATGGCCGGGCGCGCCGCCGGAAGCGCGATGGAGAAAAAGCTGCGGCCGGGGCCCGCGCCCAGGCTGCGGGCCGCTTCCAGCGCGCAGACCGATTGCGAGACGAAGGCTGCGCGGGCTGTGAGGTAGACGTAGGGATAGAGGGTGCAGGCAAGCACGAAGGCGAGGCCGGGCAGGGAGCTGACATTCGGAAACCAGTAATCGCGGGCCGACCAGCCGGTCATGTCGCGCAGCGTCGCCTGGATCGGCCCGCTGACGCCTGACAGGTCGGCCCAGGCATAGGCGAGGACGTAGCCCGGCGCCGCGAGCGGGAGGATCAGCAGCCATTCGAAGAGGCCGCGCCCCGGAAACCGGAACATCGTCACCAGCCAGGCCGACGGCACAGCGAAGAGGAGGCAGAGAACGCCTGTCAGGCCAAGCACGGCGAGCGTGCCCGAGAGATAGCGTACGAGCAGCGTCTCACTTATGTGCGTCCAGGCTTCCCCGCCGCCCTGAAGGATCCCGGCGGCGAGGACCATGATGACCGGCACGGCAATGACGAGACCGGCGAGGCTCGCCGGTATCTGGCGGATCAGTGGCTGAGGCCGGATCCGGAAAGGCAGGCCTGTGCCGGGGTTCAGTTCCAGCCCGCCCGGTCGAAGATCGCCTGTGCCTCGGCCTGGTATCTGCCGAGCTCCTGCACCGGGAAGTCGCTCTGCCTGAAGCCGGGAAGCTGTTCGAGGCCGGCCGGGAGCGGGGCGCCGGCAAGGATCGGAAATTCCTTGGTCTCGGTGGTCAGGAGTTCCTGACCTCTGGGGGTTGCGAGGAATTCGATGAACTGAACAGCAAGCTCAGGCGAGGCGGCGTTCGCGGCGACGGCCACGGCGGTGACGTTGACATGCGTGCCGGCGCCGTCCTGGTCCGGAAAGGACAGGCTCGTGCCGGCGGCCTTCAGCCGGTCAGCCGGCGGGCCTTCCGACAGGCGGACCCAGTAGTAATGGTTGACGAGCGCTGCGGCGCACTGGCCGGCCGCAACGGCCTCGATCTGGGCCGTGTCACCGCCCTGCGGCGCGCGGGCGAGATTGGCGGCGACACCGCTCGCCCAGGCGCTGGCGGCGTCCGCGCCCATCCGGTCGATCAGTTCGCCCATCAGGGAGAGGTTGTAGATATTGGTGCTGGAGCGCACGCAGACTTCGCCCTGAAGACCCGGGCCCGCAAGATCGGCATAGGTGTCGACCTCTTCGGCCGAGAGCATCCGGGGATCGTAGACAATGATGCGCGCGCGCTTGGTGAGGCCGAACCAGTGGCCATTCTCTTCGCGGTAGGTGGCCGGGATCGCCGCTTCCAGTGTTTCGGAGCGCACGCCCCGCGTGAAGCCGGCCGCCTGGAACCGGTAAAGCGCGCCGGCATCGGCGGCGATGATCACATCGGCCGGGCTGCGGCTGCCTTCGGCGCGCATGGTTTCGAGCAGTTCCGGCGCGCCGGACTCGCGCACATTCACGCGGACGCCGGTGTCTGCCTCGAAGGCGGCATAGAGCGCTTTGTCCGAATCATAGTGGCGGGCGGAATAGATGTTCAGCACACCCGCCTCGGGCGCGGCGGCGTCGGGGGCGCCGTCCTCCGCAGGGGCCGGCGATGGCGCGCCGCAGGCGGCTAAGGCGAGCGCGAGGCCAGCCGCAACAAGAATGCGTTTCATGAGCATTGTCCTCTTCGCTGCGCACCCAATCACAGTTGCGAACCAATCGCAACTGATGCGGACAGCGACTCTTTGCCCGGAAACTTCGCAGAAAACGTCCAGAAGACTGGCGCACGGATTGGCAGGATTGTTGCAGTTGCGAATGAGACTTCAAGCGCAGGCCAAGGTCTGTTAAGGAATCGTAAACAAATTGTCGGGGTTCAGCATGACAGACGTGATCCTCAATTTTGATATTGCTTCAATGGATGAAGATCTGCGCCTTGCCGAAGCGATTGATGCGTTTGTTGAAATGCAGGACGCCAAAGGCCGATTCGATCCGTCATCGCTGGACCTGATGGTCCGCACAGGGCTCGGCCCGGCGGGGCGCCGGCTGAAACACCTGGTTTTCCAGAGCCGCGAGATGGCGGACGCCTTCTGCGACTTCTGGCGGACGCAGGGCGGACGCTGAGCGCCTGCACCGTCAGCAAGGACTAGGCGGCGGCTTCGCCCGCGCGTAAACCCCGCCGATGCTGCCCTCCCGAACTTCCTCACGATCAGGTCTGGTGCGCGTTGCCATCATTGGCGGCGGCATTATCGGCCTCGCGGCCGCGTTCGAACTGGCGGTGCGGCGCTCCCATCAGGTGACCCTATATGATACACGCCCGCCCGGACGCGGCGCGAGCTGGGCTGCGGCAGGCATGATCGCTCCGGCCTTTGAAGCGGCCGCCGGGGACGGCGCGCATCCGCATCTGTTTGACCTTTGCCTTGAGAGCGCTGCGCTGTGGGCCGCCTTCGCGGCGGACGTCGAGCGGGTTTCAGGCCTGCCGGCGGGGTATGAACCAGCACCGGCACTGGCAGCGGCTCTCACAGATTGCGAAGCGGCAAGGCTGGCGCAGATCAGCGCGGTCCTGACGGCGCGCAGGCTGGCGCATCAGGTGGTGCCGGCTCGGCAGCTGAGGGCAATGGAGCCGTCGCTGAGCGGCTCTGTCATCTCCGGGCTGGAACTCGAAACAGACTGCCGGGTCGACAACCGGCTCACCGTGACAGCGCTGATTGCGGCCCTGCAGGCCTCGCGGCGGGTTACACTGGTGCAGGGCCGGGCGCCGCTCGTCTCGGCCGGCGGCGGGCAGTTGAGGCTCGAAGGTCATGACGCCGTCATTGCGGCCGCCGGCTGGGGGACGGCTTCGATCAGGGTTCAAGAGGGGGCGTCGGACTACAGCCTCGTCAACTGGGACACTTGCCTCGACGACATCGATTGCCATGGCGGGCAGATGCTGTCGGTCCGCGCGGGCCCCGGCGCGCCGCAGCGGGTGGTGCGCGCAGGCGCTGTCTATCTCGTGCCGCGCGGCGGGCAGGTGGTAATCGGCGCGACGGTGGAGCCGGGGCGGATGCTGGACGCCGCGGACGAGGCGGCGACCGATGCCCTCCTGGCCGAGGCGGCGCTTGTCTGCCCGGCCCTGGCGCACGCAGACGTGACCGAGCGCTGGGCCGGTATCCGCCCCGGTACGCCGGACCATGCGCCCTTCATCGGCGAGACGCGGGCGAAAGGCCTCTTTGTCGCCGCCGGCCATTACCGAAACGGCATTCTGCTCGCCCCGGTAACGGCGCGGATCATCGCCGACCTCGTCACGGGCAGGGATGCCGGCGCCCTTGCCGCAACGTTCTCCCCCGGCCGGGCCTATACCGCGACCGCCTGACGCTGGACGGGTGCCAGCGGCCGTCATAAGTCTCGCGGCAGAGGAGACGACGCGATGCACATGATCCAGCCGATGACCGAGGACCAGGCCGCAATCCGCGACGCCGTGGCAAAGACCATGGAGCCGTTTGATGACGCCTACTGGGCGAAGACGGACGAGACCGGCGACTGGCCGGAAGCCTTCTGTGATGCCATGGCGAAAGGCGGTTGGCTCGGGATTGCCTTTCCCGAAGAGTATGGCGGCTCGGGCCTCGGCCTGACGGAAGCTGCGCTGCTGATGCAGACGGTGACGCGCACAGGCGCGGGCTATTCCGGCGCCTCGGCGATCCATCTCAACATCTTCGGGCCGAAGCCGCTGGAGAAGTTCGGCACGGAGGAACAGAAGCGCGAGAACCTGCCAAAGATCATCTCCGGCCAGGAGAAGATGTGCTTTGCCGTCACCGAGCCGAATTCCGGCCTCGACACATCGAGCCTCGAAACCAAGGCGGAGCGGACGAATACCGGCTATACCATCTCTGGACGGAAGATCTGGACGACAGGGGCTCAGCGGGCGGACAAGATCCTTATCATCGCGCGCACGACGCCCAAAGATCAGTGCGCGAAGCCTTATATGGGCCTTTCTCTGTTCTATACCGATTTCAACCGTGGACGGATTGAAGCAAATCCGATCCCGAAGATGGGCCGCAAGGCCGTCGAGTGTAACACGCTGTTCATCGACGGGCTGGACGTGCCGAAGGAAGACCTGATCGGAAACGAAGGCGACGGGTTCAAATACCTCCTGCAGGGGTTGAACCCGGAGCGCGTCCTGTTCGCGGTGGAGTCCATCGGCCTCGGTTTCTCTGCTCTGGAGCGCGCGGCGCGCTACGCCAAGGAGCGGGTCGTGTTCGGCCGGCCGATCGGCCAGAACCAGGGCATCCAGCATCCGCTCGCCCGTTCGTGGGCGGAGCTTTCGGCCGCTGAACTGCTCGCCTACAAGGCGGCAGCGCTGTTTGACGCGGGGCAGGATTGCGGCGCCGAGGCGAACGCCGCGAAATACCTCGGGACCGAAGCCGGCTTCACCGCCTGCGAGACCGCCGTGCTGACCCATGGCGGCATGGGCTATGCCAGGGAATATCATGTCGAGCGGATGATGCGCGAGGCGATGCTGGCGCGCATCGCGCCGGTCAGCCGCGAGATGATCCTGAACTTCATTGCCGAGCGCGTGCTGGGCCTGCCGAAAAGCTATTAGGACAAAAGCGGGTTAACGGCGCCGGAAAAACCGCATGGCGCCGACCAGTCCCGCTATCGCCGAACCGAGGCCGCCGAGCAGGACAAACAGGGGGTTTGCCTGGTCGGCAAAGGCAATCGCCCGGTTGATGCCCGAGACGCGCACCGTCACTGTGTCGCGGAAGGTGCGCAGCGGGACGACATTGTCGGCGTCGATGGCGAAAATCTCGAAAGTGAGATCATGGTCACCGGCGGTGAGCGCCGTGACCGACCAGCGCCAGGTATTGTCGGTGATCGGTGAGAGCATCTGGACCGGGGGCGAGGTCGGTGTGATCGAGAACGCCGCGCCCGAGACGCGCACCTCGACCCGCTCGGAGACCAGAGCCTCGCCGGTTCCGACAATACCGCGGCCGGGCAGCGCGCCGGCGGCGTCCTCGCCGCTGCCGGTGGCGTTGATCGCGAAGGTGACATCAAAGGGGCGCTTGTATTCGGCCGAGCGCGGCGTCTCATGCGCGACCGGCACGGTCTTCAGGGAGTCGAGGAAGGAGGCTGAGACGGCGGTTGTCACGTCCGGATCACCGATATCGACCGGTGCCGCGGAGCGGGTCGTCATGCTAGGCGGGGCGGGCTCCAGCATCGGCTGGAAATTATAGTCGTCCTCGCCGGCAGGCGCGATGCCAGCCATATCCTCGGGCTCTGAAGGTGCAGGCTCTGAGCGGGCTGCTTCGACCGGCGGGGGCGGCGGCGGCGCATCAAAAGTCATTTCGGGGGCTGGCTGACCGGCGGGCCGGTAGTGATCCATCAGGGCCGCCGCCCCGACACCGGCCGCAAGAATGCCGCCGAGCAGCAGCAGGATCGAAATGAAGCGCATCATAGCCTGTCTATCCCCGTTGAATCTTGACGCAGTCTAGCAAAGTCAGCGAGGCGTGACACTGCCCCGGCTGGCTTCATAAAACGCAATTGCGGCAGCATTTGAGACGTTCAGGCTTTCCATCTGCGATGAGATCGCGATCCGGGCGAGTTCGGCGCAGGCCTTGGCCACAGCCGGGCGCAGGCCCGAGCCTTCGGCGCCGAGCACGACTGCGAGCTTTTCGGCGCCGTGGACGGCCAGTTCCAGGGACCGCTTGCTGTCGCCGGCGAGGCCGACCGTGTGGAAACCGGCTTCGGCGAGTGTCTCCAGCGCGCGGGCAAGATTGACGGCGCGGATCTCGGTGACGGTTTCAATGGCGCCGGCGGCGCTCTTGGCGACGATACCGGTAACGGGCGGCGCATTGCGGGTCTGCAGGACAAGGCCGGTGAAGCCGAAGGCGGCGGCCGATCGGAAGACGGCGCCCAGATTGTGCGGGTCGGATACCTGGTCGAGCACGGCGATGCGGGTTGCGCCGGCGGCGATCACATCATCGAGGAGGGCCTCCTCCAACGGGTCTGCCATTACGGCGATGCCCTGATGGACAGCGCCGGCCGGCAGGCGGTGGTCGAGTTCCCTGGCGGTGACGATTTGCGGCGCGAGCGGCGCGGAGGTGATCTTCTGGGCGGCGTTCCCTGTTGCCAGCAGGGTATGAAAGCGCCGGCCGGGGTTGGCGAGGGCGGCCATGACGGCATGGGTGCCCCACAGCCAGACGCGCGTCCCGGCCGCGTCCGGGCTTGTATTGTGCGGGTGCTCAGGGCGATTCGGACGGGTTGCCAGATCTGCCTGTGGCCGCCGCTTTGGGTGGTTGCGCCGCATCTTTTTCGTCCCTATAAGGCCGCTTCCGGCGTCGAACCGGGGCAGCAAGCTGCCCTTGTGAAGCGCCCGCGCGGCGCCGTCAAATGGCGAGTGGCCGCGGGGTCCTGTGGAGGGATGGGAGAGTGGTTAAATCCGCCAGACTGTAAATCTGGTCCGCAAGGTACGCTGGTTCGAATCCAGCTCCCTCCACCACCTTCCAGACTTGGTCCCGGCCTTTCCGATCATTCGACAGGCGTGCGGATACTCTCGATGATCTGTTCAGCGACCGGACACGCAAAGCGCCTGCCGGCGCTCAGGCGGTCCGTACCAGGGGAGCGCCGCGATATCCGCCTTTCATGTCCGCCCCCGGTCTCTGACGAATGGCAGGACCGGGCGTGAACATGCGGGCAGCACGCCGGTGTTCAGGTTCGCACGCTCAATCCTCTGGACTGGCATGCTCTTCCCGGGGGTTAAACCCGCGTCAGGGCAGAAGCGCGAACTGAACGCCCCCGGTCGATCTGAGGGGAGGTCATCAGGGAAAACTCTCTGCGAGGGTTTTTTGCAACTGCCCTGCTGAATGAAAAGGAGCGACAGTTCCGGAAGGGTCGGATCCGGAAACTGCCGCTCCATGGCGCTCAAGACGGTCCGGCGCCCGTGAGCGCAGGCTTTTGTTGCCTGACGCGCGCGCATTGCAACTGGCCCGCCGCCTGGAGAGCCGGCCAGCAAGTTACAACGCTCACGGAGTGTCTGAGTGCCAGTTCTGTTGCCTCCGTTTCCGGCTGATCCCTGACCCGGGTCAGGGGGGAATTGTCTGACGTCCCCCGGTTGGCCGGTGTCCTGAGGCGGCGCTGAGCGGCCCCCCACCCGGTGCCTGCCTGGGATGAAGTCGTAGCCTTGCGGGGACGGATCGTGAAACCATCGGAAAATACGGATCGGCGCGGCCTGCTCTGGTTGTCCCTCCGCGCAGGGGCGGGCCTCTCCCTAAGTAGATTCCGAAGCTGATCGAGATCCGTTTAGCTTCTATTGTAAGTCCAGGACAGTGCCGGGGCGGGCTTTACGCGCGGACCATGGCGCGCGCATCCCCAATTGCCCTGCAGAGCCAAAGGCAAGCGGCCGTGCCCGGAGACGGCCGCCCCGGACGCGGGCAGATGGCGACTGGCGCCGATATTGCACGGGGGCGGGCATACCTTCGGGAGAGCGTCAACGACAGGGGGGGCGGCTGCCCGTGCCAGAGCAGAAAGAGCAAAAAAGGGTGAGCGTGCTCATCCCGACCTATAACCGCTCCGATTTGATTGCCGAAAGCGTCGAGGCTGTCATACAAGCCTGCCGGTCCCGGGACGAGATCATCGTGCTGAACGACGGATCGACAGACGATACGCGCGAGGTACTGTCTCATTTCGGCAATCGCATACAGGTCATCTCGACCGAGAACCATGGCAAGTCCAAAGCCCTGAACACCGGCCTCGGCCTGTGCCGCGGCGAATATGTCTGGATAATGGATGATGATGATCTCGCCCTGCCTGATGCTGTGACGCGGCTGCTGGGCCTTTTGCAAGACAATCCGGACGCGGGGATCGCGTATGGACGCCATCAGCGCTTTTGTACGGATCCGGATGGCAACCGCACGATGATGGATACGGGCTATTGGCGTTACGGCACCACGCCTGAGACTTTTCTGGCGCGGACGCTGGACGATTTCTTTGTTCACCAGCCAGGCATGATCGTGCGGCGCGAAGTTTACGGCAAAGCGGGCCCTTTCAGAGATACGCTCCGACGCTCGCTCGACTATGATATGCTTATCCGCCTTGCTTCCTCGGCAACTGCCGTCGGCACGGATGAAGTTGTCTTCCTGCAGAGAGTTCACGACGGTCCGAGGGGCAGCCAGAGGGCACGGTTTCCTGCCTCAGAGCGCCTGGAGGTCTGGGCCCAGACCGACAGAGACATCTTCTTCGACCTCTATCACCAGCTTCCCCTCAGCGCCTTTACCTGTGAGCCCGGCGGCGGCACTGACCTGCGCTGGAAGAGACGCGCCCTGCTGCGACGGGGTGTCGTCATGGCTCGCCATCGCAACTGGGCTCTCGCCGCGAAAGACTTTCACTGCGCGCTCATTCTCCTGAACGAGCCGATAAAGCAGCCTGAAAAGTCCATTCTTCGTGATGCGTTCAAATCCAAGTACGGGTGCGAGGAGATATTGAGCGATCCAACAATAATCCCTATGCTGATTGATGTTGCGCGGGACGGAAACGAACCGAACTTCACCGGCGCGCTCGCCCGCGGCCTCGTCTGGCATGTGCGAAAAGCGGTTGAGGAGGGCAAGCCCGGCACGGCCATGGCATTTACCGGCGCAATCTGGCGCCTCTGGTTCGCCGGAAGGCTGGCGACAATAGCCGGCAAGGCCTGATGGAGCGCGCCCGCCTGGCGTCTGGTCACCCCGGCCGGCCGGCGTGCTGCTATCGGGAAAACTTCACAAATCTATTGTTGATCGAATTCTATTGCGCGGAGTAAAAAATATCTGGCGGGGCAGGTCGCCAGAGATCATTCAATGACAAGAAGCTTTTTTGCGATCGCCGTCCTGTTCGCTGTCTCTGTGTCTACCTTGAGCGCCGAAATGTCTCCGGCAGACGCCCAGGGGCTGGATCTGCGCGGCACCGACGCGGTCAACCGGTATCTGGAAAGCAATCTCGTCTATTATCCCGGTGCGGTTCGCGTCTCCAGCAGAAGTCCCGGGACATGCCAGACGACGGCTTCAGGCTGGCCGATGTCCTTCGACTTCACCCAGATCCCGTGGTGGATGCGATATGAGGATTTCCAGAGGGAGTTTGTCGGTGAGCTGCGCGGTTGCGGCGCGCAGGTTCATATAGATGCCAACCGGAGAGGCCGGCTCAATGCAAGGATCATCGCGGTCGGTCTGAGCGCCCCCCAAGGGAGAGGTTTTTGATGTTGAGTTCACATTCAAACCCCAGCTTAGACGCGGACCCGGTAATTCCGGCACGGCGACTGACGGAAGCATCAGAATTCCGCCCCGGTGCGGATCAAGCCGGATCCATGGCTGCGCCATCACGAATCACATGCCAAATTTTGGCCTTGACCAGATCTCTATACAGGGGCGTGCGGCCATTGCTTTCGGCCAGGAGATTGCACGGGTGACCGGGCCGCCCCTTCAGGCGGTCGGCATTTGGGAGGACTTTGTGGTTGTTCCAGGCGGGGTCGCGCCGCGCAGCACGACCCGGGCCATAGGGCGCCCATTTTATGATCTTCGTTCGGCAGAAGCCGACGTCCCTTTTACAGACCGCGCCCGGCACAGGGGGAGTTTTACAGCCAGCAGCGATGTGGCGACGCTGCTGATCCGGCGCCGCCCTGCGGGCTTCCGGCCGCCGGATGTGGTCCTCCCTTCGACTGTTCTCGCGAACTGATGACGAGGCATGAGCCAGGCGCCGGCGTCGCCGAGCAGGGTAGCCCCGGCCATCGCATCCCGGTGCGACAGAGCGGGCCCGCAAAGGCGGCTTCGGCGAAACGGAATGAAACGCACTGGCGGCTGAAAGCAGAACGGCCGGAAAAAAACTTGTGCGCAGGGCGCTTGTGCAAGGCCCTAAAGCCCAATAACTACGGCGCCTGACGCGGGTATAGCATAATGGTAATGCACCAGCCTTCCAAGCTGTGTATGTCGGTTCGATTCCGTCTACCCGCTCCAGACCGTTTCCAACCAGCGACGAAGCAGCCTCGCAGCGTTTCCCAACCTGACGGTATTTGGGCGATTGTCAGGTAGGGCTGAGCGATCAATTGGGCCTTTTGGCGGCCCATTCCGGGGCGGGGAAACGTACCCAGAATGTATTCCGGGCGTCTGCGCCAGCAAACTACACCGGCTGGATGAAGGCGCTGCGGCTTTGCTTCTGACAAATGGGCGGGGGCGGATACCGGCTTGTTGAGTTGTCACTTCGTCGGCAAAGGGATGCCAGCAAGGGTCAAGCCGGACATGAATCCCGGGTCTCGCCCGATCCGGTCCAGCTTCACGCCGCCCGCGGAGAAGCCAAGGCATCCTGGCAAGGCTTGCACGGACGATCCCGCGCGCCGCGCAGCTTTAGTCTGATACTTTCCGCCAGTTGTTCGAGACGTCTCGCGGTCTCCTTTACGGCATTTTGTCGGTCACAACCGGCTCCGGATCCACAGGGGAACTGGCACCGAGACCGCCTTGTCTGCGGATCCAGGATTGGGCCGGTGTATTCTGGGGGCGTAGCCTCGTGATCGCTCTCTGGCCGATCTGCGCGATGGTCATGCGAGAATTTGACAAGTCCTTGCAGGAAGTGGTCTACCGCCTGTTTCAGGCGTGGCCGCAAGAGATTGCGCGTCTGGATGGCAACCCGGCTGAATTAGCGATGGTTTCTGCAAGCGGTGCGGCCGGGTTGAGAGGATGAATTGGCAGTGTCCGGCGGGGCGCCGGATAGAAGAGGCTCGGAACTTTATGCGTACTGTGCTTGTGACCGGCGGCGCCGGCTATGTCGGCGCTCATTGCTGCAAGGCCTTTGCAGAGGCTGGCTGGAAGGTCGTCGTGTATGACAATCTGCAGCGCGGCTGGCAGGACTTCGTGCAATGGGGCGAGCTGATCAAGGGCGATATCCTCGATGCAGAAGGGCTCGTGGCGGCAATGGAGCGGGTTAAGCCCGATGCGGTGGCGCATTTCGCCGCGCTGACCTTTGTCGGCGAGTCGGCTGAGGATCCCGGCCTCTACTATCGCAACAACGTGGTCGGAACGCTCAACATTCTCGCGGCAATGAAGGCCAGCGGCGCCGGCGCGCTCGTATTCTCGTCCACCTGCGCGACCTATGGCCCCCCGGTGCGCCTGCCGCTTGACGAGACGCATCCACAATCGCCGATCAACCCCTATGGCCGTACCAAGCTGATGGCGGAATGGGCGCTGAAGGACCATGAAACGGCGCATGGCATCCGCCATGCGGCGCTGCGCTATTTCAACGCCGCCGGCGCGGACCCTTCGGGCCGGATCGGCGAGCGGCACGAGCCGGAGACGCATGTCATTCCGCTGGCGCTGCGCGGCGCTGGTGACAAGGACTATGTCTTCAATATCTTCGGCACCGATTATGACACGCCGGATGGCTCGGCAATCCGCGACTATATCCACGTCAACGACCTGGCGAGCGCGCATCTTTCGGCGCTGGAATACCTGATGGCAGGCGGCCAGAGTGAAGCGATCAATCTCGGCACAGGCACGGGTACGAGCGTCCTGGAAATCCGCGACGCTGTCGAAGCCGTCACAGGCTGCAAGATCCACACGGTGCTCGGGCCGCGGCGCGCCGGTGATCCCTCGCGCCTGGTGGCCGATACGGAAAAGGCTTCCCGGCTTCTCGGATGGTCCGCTAGGCGCTCTGATATCAAAACGATTATTTCGGACGCCTGGACCTGGCATCAGGCTGAGATGGCTGCAGGACGGATGGGCTAGGCTCAACCGGGCTGTCAATATCTCGAAACCGCAAGGCAGTTGCACTTAGGCGCGGTTCCGGCTTGTGTACCGGGATCGTCAGATCAGCCCGGTAGCTTGCATGCTTGCACCCATCCTCGACAGCTCGGTCTTCCAGATCGGCTTCGTTCTGATCCTGGTCGCGTTTGTCTTCTTTGGCTTCGTGCGCGAGAAACTGCCCGCTGACGTCGTGGCGCTGCTGGCCATGGGCGCGCTCATGCTGACCGGCATTCTCACGGTCAACGATACGCTTTCTGTATTCTCGAATTCGGCGCCCATAACCGTCGCGGCCATGTTCGTGCTTTCGGCTGCGCTCGAGCGGACCGGCGTGATCGATTATGTCGGCCGGATCGTCTCCCGGCTGGCAAATGGCGGCTCGGCGATCCTCGCGGTCATCACCATGATGGCGTCGGTGATCATCCTTTCGGCCTTCATCAACAATACACCGGTCGTGATCATTCTTATTCCCGTCGCCATGCGGCTCGCCAAGGCGATAAATGTCTCGCCGTCCAAGCTCCTTATGCCGCTGTCCTTTGCCGCCATCTTCGGGGGCACGACCACGCTGATCGGCACATCGACCAATATCCTTGTAGACGGCGTCGCCCAGCGCGAGGGCATGCCCGCCTTCGGCATGTTCGAGATCACCGGTGCGGGGCTGATGTTTGCCGGCGTCGGCATTGTCTATGTGGCGCTGCTGAGCCCTTTCCTGCTGCCGGTGCGCGATACCCTTGCTGCCATGCTGCCCGACCAGAAAGAGCGCCGCTTCGTCGCGCAGATCCTCATTCCCCTGAATTCGGACCTGATCGGCAAGACAATCTCCGAGACCGGCTTCACCGCCGAGAAGGGCTTCACCGTCATCGACGTGTTCCGCGAGGGTGTGTCGCTGCGCCAGAACCTCAAGACGACCGTGATCCAGGCGGGCGACCGGATGGTACTGCGATCGCCGGTCGCGGAGATGCTGACGCTCAAGGAGGCAGGCAATGTCGCCATCGGCGCGAAGGGGAGTGAGCACGCATCGTTCGAGCCCGTCCAGACCACGGAAACGGTGATCATGGAGGGCGTGATCGGGCCGCAATCGCGCCTGATCGGGCGCCGCCTCGCCGGGCTTGGCCTGGCGCGCCTCTATGGCGTCTATGTGCTGGCCATTCATCGGCGCGGCGAGAACATGGCGGCCCAGATTGACGAGCTGCGCTTTGATGTGGGCGATACGGTCCTGGTGGAAGGTCCGCCGCGCGGCATGCGCGAGCTCTTCGAGGAAGGCCATCTCAACAACCTGACCGAAAGCTCAGAGCGTGCCATCCGCCGCGACAAGGCGCCGATTGCCCTGGCTGCCATCCTGCTGGTTATGGGGCTCGCCGCCATCGAGCTTATGCCGATAGCCGGCCTCGCTCTGATTGCGGCCACGGCGGTCGTTGCCTTTGGCTGTCTGGACCATCAGGAAGCCTACCAGTCGATCCGCTGGGATATCCTGATGCTCATCTTCGGCATGCTGGCGCTCGGTATCGCGATGGAGAAGACAGGGGCCGCCGCGTTGATCGTGGGCGTCCTGGCGGAGGTTTCGGGTGGTTTCGGCCCGCTCGCGCTGCTCATCCTGATCTATGCGGTCACATCCTTCCTGACGGAGATCATAAGCAACAATGCTGCCGCCATCCTGATCACGCCGCTGGCTATTGGCCTCGCCCAGCAGATCGGTGTCGACCCGCGCGCCTTCATCGTGGCGGTCATGTTCGCCGCAAGCGCGAGTTTTGCCACACCGATCGGTTACCAGACGAATACGCTCGTGTACCGGGCCGGTGGCTACCGCTTCATGGACTTTGTCCGCTTCGGGCTGCCTCTGAACCTCCTGATGGTGGTTGTGGCGGCGTTCGTGATCCCGATCTTCTGG
The DNA here is from genome assembly GCA_964409375.1 of uncultured Hyphomonas sp. Taxonomy (GTDB): domain Bacteria; phylum Pseudomonadota; class Alphaproteobacteria; order Caulobacterales; family Hyphomonadaceae; genus Hyphomonas. The sequence continues at coordinate 68,174 of CAYPDA010000002.1, read as the reverse complement.
CCACTGACGCCGATTGCGCCCTGATCGTTCTCTGGCTTTCGGGGCGTGATCAATCAAAAGGCAGAGACCGGCCGCGCTGATTGAAAACCGTGCTGCGTACTTTCCGCACCTGACGGCCAAGAAACTCCGTTGAAGGCGGAGCAATACGGCGTAGTGTCAGGAGGATGGCAGAATCTCCGCAATTTTTCAACGAGATGGACGGCGGCGGCGCAGGGCCGCGCAGTCCCTATGCGCAATATTGCGACTGGTTTTCCGCTGAGCCGCCCGAACGGCTGCGCAAGAAGAGCCGCGAGGCGGAAACCTTCTTCCGGCGCACAGGCATCACGTTCAACGTCTATACGTCGCAGGACGCCGATGAGCGTCTGATCCCGTTCGACATCGTCCCGCGCATCATCTCGGCCAGGGAATGGACCGGGCTGACCCGCGGGATTGAACAGCGTGTGCGGGCGATTAATGCCTTCATGCACGACATCTATCACCGTCAGGAAATCCTGAAGGCAGGCCGCATTCCGGTTGAGCTGATCCAGAACAATGACGCGTTCCTGCCAGCGATGATCGGCGTGAGGCCGCCAGGCGGCGTCTACACCCATATCGTCGGGGTGGATCTCGTTCGCACCGCCGAGAATGAGTTCTTCGTCCTTGAGGACAATGCCCGCACACCCTCCGGCGTCTCCTACATGCTCGAAAACCGCGAAACGATGCTGCAGATGTTTCCGGAGCTGTTCAGCAAGATCCGGGTGCGGCCGGTCAATGATTATCCGAAATCCCTGCGCCGGTCGCTCGCCGCCTGCGCGCCGCAGGCCTGTACGGGCCGGCCGGTCGTCGCCGTTCTGACGCCCGGCATCCACAACTCCGCCTATTACGAGCATGCGTTCCTGGCCGACCAGATGGGCGCCGAACTGGTTGAAGGCCATGATCTGCGCGTCGTCGATGGCCGGATCGCGATGCGCACAACGCTCGGCTATCAGCCGATCGATGTCCTCTACCGGCGCGTTGATGATGACTATCTTGATCCTCTGAACTTTCGTGCAGATTCCATGCTGGGTGTGCCCGGCGTGCTGGATGTCTACCGCGCGGGCGGCATCACCCTCGCCAACGCGCCGGGAACAGGCATCGCCGATGACAAGGCGATCTATTCCTACATGCCGGACATCGTGCAGTTCTATACCGGCGAGAAACCGATCCTGAAGAATGTGCCGACCTGGCGCTGTTCGGAGCCGGACGCGCTGGCCTATGTGCTTGAGCATCTTGCAGAACTGGTCGTGAAGGAGGTTCATGGCTCGGGCGGTTATGGCATGCTGGTCGGGCCGGCCGCTTCGAAGAAAGAGTTGGAAGCCTTCCGGGCGAAGCTGAAGGGGCGCCCGTCCGCGTATATCGCCCAGCCGACTTTGGCACTCTCCACGGTCCCGATCCTGACGCGCGCGGGCCTAGCGCCCCGGCATGTCGATCTGAGACCCTTCGTGCTCGTCTCGCCGGACACGATAAACATCACGCCCGGCGGCCTCACCCGGGTTGCGCTGAAGAAAGGGTCCCTCGTGGTCAATTCCAGCCAGGGCGGCGGCACAAAAGACACCTGGGTCCTGGAGGACTGACGCGCGATGCTGGGAAAGACCGCCTCCGGCATGTTCTGGATGTTCCGCTATCTCGAGCGGAGCGAGAATACCGCGCGTCTCGTGGATGCCGGCTTCCGGATGGCGCTGACGCGCTCTGACCATGCCGAAGACGAATGGGCTTCGATCATCGACGCCGCCTCCGCCAGGCGGGACTTTCTGGCCTCCGGCGGCAAGTTCGATGGGCCTGGCGTCATCAATTTCCTGCTGCGTGATCCTTCGAACAAATCGAGCGTGATCTCCGCCACCGAGGCCGCCCGCAACAATGCCCGCCTCGTTCGCACCGCGCTCACGCGCGAGGTGTGGGAAGCGGTGAATGAAAGCTGGATCACCCTCAAGGAGCTGCTGGCGCGGCCTGTGAGAGAAACCGATTTGCCGCAAACGCTCTCGATCATCCGTAGTCAGAGCTCCCTCGTGCGCGGCGCGACGGTCGGCACGATGCTGCGCAATGACATCTACAATTTTGCCCGTATCGGCACCTTCGTCGAGCGCGCTGACAATATTTCGCGAATTCTGGATGTGAAGTATTACGTGCTTCTGCCATCGGTGAGCCTCGTCGGCTCTGCGCTCGACAATGTACAGTGGGAATCGATCCTGCGCTCAGCCTCGGCAGAGCGCGCTTTCCGCTGGCTGCATGGCGGCGAGGCGCATGCCTCGACCATCGCCGATTTTCTGATCATGGACCGGCGGATGCCGCGCTCGCTGCTCTTCTGCACGCGCAAGATCGCCGGGAATCTCGGTCATCTGTGCGCAGATTACAAAATCCGTGTTCCAAGCCTCGACATGGCGATTGCCCAGTGCGGGGCGCTTGAGGCTCAGACGATTGAGCGGATCATCGACAGCGGACTGCACGAATTCCTGACCGGCTTTATTCGCGGGAACAATGCACTGGCCAGACAGATCGAGCTGGACTTCCGGTTTTCAAGCTGAAGGGCGTATGATGAAACTGAAAATCCTGCATACGACACGCTACACATACGACAGTCCCGTCGGATACGGACTGCTTCAGCTGCGCAACACCCCGAAGGACCGTCCGAGCCAGAGGGTAAAGGACTGGACCGTCTCGGTCGATGGCGGCCGGGTGGAAGCCGAGTTTGAAGATCAGCATGCCAACCATGTCCACCTGATCAGTGTCGGGAGCGACCGTGCAGAGCTGACGATCGTGTGTGAAGGTGAGATCGAGGTGCATGACAATTCGGGTGTCGTCGGGCCCCATACAGGTTATGCGCCGCTCTGGCTGTTTCGGCGGGCGACCCCGCTCACCCGTGCCGGACCGCTGATCCGCAAGCTCGTGCGCAGCATGCCGGATGACAGCGAAGGGGATATTCCCCGCCTGCACGCACTCGTCGCCATGATCCGCGAGGCGGTGGTCTACGAGACGGGACGGACCGATGCCGATACCCGCGCGGAAGAAGCCCTCGAGGCGGGGCACGGTGTCTGCCAGGACCATGCGCATATCTTTGTTTCCGCAGCGCGCATTCTTGGCTACCCGGCCCGCTATGCAGGAGGATATCTGATGATGGACGACCGGATTTATCAGGATGCAGGCCATGCCTGGGCCGAGGTGCATGTCGAGGGTCTCGGCTGGGTCGGGTTCGATGTGTCAAACGCGATTTCCCCGGATGAACGCTATGTTCGCGTAGCGACAGGCCTTGACTATGCCGAGGCCGCTCCTGTTTCTGGAATGCGCTTCGGGGCTACAGCCGAATCGCTCGATGTGTCTATTCAGGTGCAACAACAATAAGAAAGCACTCAAAGGGCTCACCCCATGACATACTGCGTCGGCCTCAAACTCGATCGTGGTCTGGTGATGATGTCAGACACCCGCACCAATGCCGGCGTCGACAATGTCTCGAAATTCCGCAAGCTCACGACCTGGGAAGTTCCGGGCGAGCGCGCAATCGTGCTCATGACCGCTGGAAACCTTGCGACGACCCAGTCCGTAATCAGCATCCTGGAAGAGCGCACCAAGGCGCCGTCCGACCGCCGCCCGTCAATACTGGAGCTGCCGACGATGTTCCAGGTCGCCCGGCTTGTGGGTGAAACGCTGCGCGATGTCATCGGGATGAATGCCCCGACTGGCCAGAAAGCCGATTCGACGTTCAACTCGACCCTCATCCTCGCCGGCCAGATCAAGGGGATCCCGCCGCGCATGTTCCTGGTCTATCCGGAGGGCAATTTCATCGAGGCAAGTGATGACACGCCCTTCTTCCAGATCGGCGAGACGAAGTATGGCCGGCCGATCCTCGTGCGGGCGTATGATCCGGGGATGACGATCGAGGAGGCTGTGAAGCTCCTGATGGTGTCATTTGATTCCACGATCAAGGCGAACCTCTCGGTCGGTCTCCCGCTGGACCTCCAGGTCATCCAGCAGGATACATATGTTCTGGGAGCGTCCAAGCGCATCGAAGCGGAAGACCCTTACTTCCATGCGATCTCGACCGGCTGGGGCGAGGCGCTGAAGAAAGCATTTGATTCACTCCCTCCGTTTACGTTCTGATTTGACGCAGGCAGGAGATGTTACCGCTGAACAGATACAGCGAACCTGACGGAGGTGCTGCATGAGACGAGGACTGACGGCGATACTGGCAGTGAGCATGCTGACACTGCCGGCGATGGCTGACACAGGTGACTGGGACGGCGAAGGCTCGCTCACAGCGGCTCTGAATACGGGTAACACCGAGACGAGCGATCTCGGGATCGGTGTGAAGATGGCCCGCGAGACCCAGATCTGGCGGATCAGCACGGAACTCATTGCCGACTACGGCACCAAGAATGGCAGCCGGACCAAGAACCGGTATTTCGCCTCCGGCCAGTTCGACCGGACACTGGACGACAACCTGTTCGGCTTCGCCCGCCTGTCGCATGAGGAAAATGAGTTCTCAGGCTTCAACAGCCGGTCCTTCGTTGGCGGTGGTCTCGGATGGCTGATACTGGACGGCGAGGCTGCCAAATGGTCGCTTGAAGGCGGCCCCGGCATCAAGCTTGACCGGTTGCGGTCCCGCATGGAAGCGGTCGGAGGCGGCGAGGATATCCTCGTGCCAGCCATGTCGGACGAAACCTATTCGATGGCGGCGTCGTCGCGGTTTGCCTATACGCTGAACGACCATGTCCGCCTCAGCAATGATACAAACCTGATCTACGCCGATGTTTCCACGCAGGTCGGCAACAAGACCTCACTGACAGCCTCGCTGACGCAGAGCCTGTCGGCCCGCTTCAGTCTCGAGGTGCGCCGCGATTCCGCTCCGCCGGAGGGATTTGTGGAGACCGACACCTCGACCCGGATGTCGCTGGTCTATTCGTTTGGCAGCTGAGGCGGCGCGCTGAAGACGATGGCCGCGTTTCCGAAAGCGCGGCGGTAACGCGCAAGCCGGGATGACCGGATTGTGCGAAGGCCCCAGACCGGCTCCATCACGACAAAGCTGTCGCCTTCATGGCCGGCGGCGATGACATAGTGGTCAACCAGGCCCTGGCCCATTTGTTCCGAGAGCCAGGCAGCACGCGACCGGGCGACGGCGGACGGGAGGCCCAGGAGCGACACGTTCGCGCCGGGGAGCTGCCAGTTCTGGACAAAGATCGCCGGAACGCTGACGGGAACCAGAACCGGACGACCGGCTTCCAGTTCGGCGACGACGCCGGCCTCCGGAAGGCGCACAGCGCTTGCGAGCAATCCATAGGCGCCGGCCAGTTGCACAAGTTCGGCCATCGAGTAGCCGGCTTCGAGATCTGAGGGCGGATGTGCCGCGAGAATTCCGGCGCCGCTGACATGGCCCTCGCCGAGCCAGTAATTGATGATGCTGGCCAATGCATGCGCGCCGCAGGCGATGGGGTCGATCTGCTGATCATGTCGAACGGGCAGAAGGAGTGTGTCCGGCACTGACACGCCCGGACGAAACAGTTCGAAACTGTTATGGCCAGTCCGCGCGGCAAAGTCTGCCGGGCCGGAACTGGGATCTGTGGCGCAGGCGCCGAGTGTCAGCGACAGTGCCGCAATCAGCGCCTGAACCCGCATGTCAGATGGCAGAGGCAACCACGAGCACGATCACGACCAGGCCGATGATGGCCAGCACGTTGCGGGTCGATATACCGGCATTGTACTCCGCGGCTTCTTCGGCGGTCAGAACCTGGATCTCGTAGCCTTCAGCCTGGTAGGCTTCAACCTCAGCGATTTCGTCGGCCGACAGGCCGTAACGGCCGAGGTCAGACGCGCTGAAAGCCTGGGCTTCAACGCTGCGGAATGTCGAAGGCGCCTCAGCGATGGCAGCAGCCGGAACGGCAAACTGCGTCAGAGCAAGGCTCAGCGCGATGGCGGCAGGGGCACGAAGTTTCATAGGATTGTCTCCGACTGTTGATGAAGTGATCGGTCCGGCGGCGCCGCGGCAACTTTTCTTCAAAAGCGCTCGCGCCGACCCCCATAGGGGACCGAAGACCCAGATTGGTCAAGCATATAACGCGCATCCTGCCGGTACGTTCCCGCTCAGGTAAAATGTTTTGAAAGTTTCAGGCCCTGGCCCTGATAGTTCGAGCCCTGGCCGCCATAGACCTGCCGGGGCTTCGCCGTCATCGGTTCATAGACGAGCCGGGCAACTGGCTGGCCATGTTCGAGAATGAAGGGCACATCGCGTGAGCGCACCTCCAGCACCGCCCGGCTGCCGCCGCTGTTGGTTCCGAAGCCTGGGTCGAAAAACCCCGCATAATGGGCTCGGAACTCACCAAGTTCCGGCGCGATGGGCGCCATCTCGGCCGCTTCGGCGGCGCCGACGCGGACCGCCTCGCGGCTGACGAGAATGTAGAAGTCCTCCGGGTTGAGTACGATCCGTCCCTGGCGAGGGTAGACCGGCTCCCAGAACTGGCCGATCTCGTGGGCGCCAAGGCCTTTCAGGTCGATGACGCCGGAATAGGGTTTGGCGCGGTAGCCGGCCGGCTGGCCTTCGGGCGGTTGAAGGTCGATGGAGACGATTTTCTCACGCAGGGTTTCGGGCTTTTTCCGCTTGAACCGGATCTGGGCGAGCCGGTCGCCGGGGCGCACCTTGATCGGAAAGGTGCGCGGGGAGACTTCAAGGTAGAGCGGGCCCGAATAACCGGTCGGCACTTCGTCAAAGGCCTTGCCGCGATTGGTGACAAGCCGGGTGAACACGTCAATACGCCCGGTTGAGCTCTTGGGATTTGCGCGTGCGGCAATGCCCGCCGGAAGCCGTAGCGCTTCCTGCAGCGGCACGAGATAGACGCAGCCCGTCTCGAGCACGGCGCCCTTGTCGGTCAGGTCGATCCTGTGGATGTGGATGCCGGGTTCCTGCAGCATGTCGGCCACTGACCGGTCCCGGCCGGGCAGGAAGCTCGCGCGCAAACGGTAAGCATCGAGGGCGAGCCGCAGGTCAAGGCTCGCCGGCTGGACCTGGCCGGGTTCGGGCGGCAGATCACACCGGATGCTGCCACTTTCCAGCAGCGCCTCAATCTCGAAATCGGGCAAAACGCCCGCCGTTTCGGCCATCACTTGCACCCCATCGGCCACAGGCATAAGACCCGCTACAGGAAACACAAGGACGACAGCCATGACGGATGCATCCGGCAAGGACGAAAAGGCATGGAAGCCTGCAACCCGCGCGGTGCGCGGCGGCCTGATGCGTTCGCAGCACGGTGAGATCTCCGAAGCGATCTTCCTGACGTCCGGGTATGCCTACGCTTCGGCCGAGCAGGCGATGCGCCGCATGGCCGGCGAGGAGCCGGGCTTTGTCTATTCGCGCTATGGCAGCCCGACGGCGGACATGCTGCAGCAGCGCCTTGCCCTGATCGAAGGCGCCGAATCCTGCCGTGTGACGGGGTCCGGCATGGGCGCGATCTCCACTTCCATCCTTGCGCCGCTGAAGGCCGGCGACCGGGTCGTCGCGGCGGCAGCTCTGTTCGGATCCTGCCGCTGGATCATCGCCAACCAGATGCCGAAATTCGGGATTGAGGCGGTGTTCGTGGACGGCGCGGATCTCGGCGCCTGGAAACGCGAGATCGACAAGGGCTGCCAGCTGGTTCTGATCGAGAGCCCGGCGAACCCGTTGCTCGACGGGGTCGATATCGAGGCGGTGGCGAAGCTTGCCCATGCGGCCGGCGCGCTCCTGGTGGTCGACAATGTGTTCGCCACGCCGGTTCTGCAGAGACCCCTGGAGATGGGCGCAGATGTCATCGCCTATTCGGCCACGAAGCACATGGACGGCCAGGGCCGGGTCCTGTGCGGGGCGATCCTGACTAGTGAGCAGCGCATGTCGGACATCTATGATCCTTGGCTGCGGCATATGGGGCCGGCCGCTTCGCCGTTTAATGCCTGGGTCGTGCTCAAGGGGCTTGAGACGATGCAGCTGCGCGTCGAGGCGCAGAGCCGTTCGGCTGCGCGGCTGGCCGATACGCTGGCAGAGCATGCCGCGGTCGCGGCGGTGCGCTACCCCCATCGCAGGGACCATCCGCATTACGAAATCCACAAGCGCCAGATGACGATGGGCGGCACGTTGCTGGCGCTCTCATTAAAAGGTGGTCAGGAAGCGGCTTTCCGCTTCCTCAACGGCCTCAGCATCGTGGATATCTGCAACAATCTTGGCGACACGAAATCGCTTGCCTGTCATCCGTCAACGACGACCCATCGCGCGCTGTCGGATGCCGAGCAGGCAGCCATGGGCCTTGACCGCAGCTGGGTGCGTCTGTCGGTCGGACTAGAGGATGCCGATGACCTGGAAGCTGACCTGCTGGCCGCGCTTAACAGCTTGTGAACCTCTCCCGGGGAAGTGTTGAATCATGGCCCGACGGCACGCCCCGCCCCAGTATGAGGCCGTAACAGACGGCGTGCGCATCCGTGTGCGGCCGAAATTCATGCATGACGAATCCGAGCCTGCACGAGCGCGGTTCATGTGGTCCTACACGGTTGAGGTCGAGAATGAGAGCGACCGGGCCTGGACCATCGTGCGCCGTCATTGGCAGATCGTGGATGCTGCCGGACGGATGCAGGCGGTAGACGGCGAAGGCGTGGTTGGCCAGACCCCGCGCCTGAAGCCAGGACAACGGTTCAGCTATACATCCGGAGCGCCGCTGGCGACGCCGTCCGGCATGATGACCGGAAGCTATGATCTCCTCGGCGAGGCCGGCGAGGAAATGGTCGCGCGGATACCGACCTTCTCGCTCGACAGCCCGTATGACACGTCGCGGCCCAGCTGATGGGCCTTGGCGCTAGCGCCGGACGATTTCGCCGGGCATCCGCTCGTCCATCTTCAGAACGCGGAAATTTTCCTGCATGAAGTCCGGCGTAAGGAAGAACTGAAGTTCGCCCGGAGAGAGCAGGCCCTCCCATTGCGGCGCGAGTTCCGGCCCGCCTTCAGCGAAGAGGACGTTCGCGCCCGCCTCGTCGACGAGGATCGCGCCATATTCCTGCAGCGCCCGGGCAATGACCTTGCCGGCTGGGGATAGCTTCGTGTTCTCGATATCGTAGTCCGGGTTCAGCTGGATCCGGGCGCCCATGGGCAGTCCGAAGTCACGCCCCGCGCGCTCAGCCGACACCTCCAGCGCCGTGCTCGCAGGCGGCACGAACCAGCCGGGGCGCGCGCCGCCATAAGCGAAGGCGAGGGCATGGTCGATCTGGCCCGCCTTCACATCATCCAGCCGGATGAGGCCGGCAATCAACGGGATGCCAGAGGGACGTGCTCCGCCGGAGAGGCCGGCACGCTCTGCCTGCATCCAGGGCCGGGCGACGCCCGTTCCGGCGAGGTCGACGGCGGCGCCGAAGCCGGCAAACCAGTCACCCCGCGCTGTTCGTCCGCCCTGGCGGATGTCCCAGGCCCTGTTTTGGAACGGATCGACGAGAGAGACATAGAGGCTCTGGCTGTCACCTGCATCTTCGGGGACGGCGCCGTCCGGCAGGGGGACACGCTCGCCGGGTTCGAAGCCGGGACCAAAACGGCCCGGATACAAGGGCCGGACCGGCGCGCGTACCGAGCGGGTGGAGTCAAAGTAGCGAACCGTGACAGTCCATTCGGGGATGTTGACGTAGAACCCGCCATCCTCGGCGAGGCCAGCGATCAGCACATCGGAGTTGCGGTCTGTTTCTGCGTCCGCAGGAATCGGCGTGTTCCACGGGCTGTCCGCCGAAAAGGGACGCCAGTCTGCCGGTGGGGCGATGGTGAGTTCGGCAAGGTCGGACGTCAAATGCGCGTCGCGCAGAGTGCCCGAACCCGTTTGTGCACAGGCTGCGATCGCCAGAACCGGCAGGGCGGCAGCCGCTATACGACTGAAATACATGGATTTTCTCTCCAGGGAACAATCATCTTCCCCTGTTGGCAGCAAGAATCAGGCCAATGCTCCGTCCGGGGCGAAATCAGCCGGCGCGGCCCATGCGGCGTTCCAGGCGGGTGGAGAACCAGGAAATGATACGCCGCCAGATTTCGTCTTTCAGGACGGCGCCTTCGACATCGTGGTCGATCGACGGGTTGTCGTTGATTTCGATGATGATGACGCCCTGTTCGGTTTCCTTGAGATCGACACCGTAAAGGCCCTCGCCAATGAGGCTGGCGGCGCGGACGGCGACGTTGACGACTTCAGGAGGGGCTTCTTCCACCGGCATGGTGGTAAAGCCGCCTTCGGTCGTTTTGCCGCCCTCGCTGTATTTGACGGTCTGCCAATGGCCGCGCGCCATCCGGTATTGGCAGGCATAGAGCGGCTCACCGTTGAGTACGCCGATACGCCAGTCGAATTTTGTCGGGCGAAACTCCTGGGCGATGATCAGGGCGGTATCCTCGAACATCTTTTTGGCGCCGGTCTTGAGCTCATCAAGCGACATGGCCTTGACCATGTTTATGCCGAAGCTGCCATCGGGGGTCTTCAGGATCACCGGGCTGCCAAGATGCTCGAAGACGCCGGCCAGGTCCGTCTTTGCGTCCACGATCTCCGTCCGCGGAATCGGAAGGCCGGCCTTCTCCAGGATCTCCTTGAGGTAGACCTTGTTGGTACAGCGGATCATCGAATGGGTGTCGTCAATGACCGGCATGCCTTCCTGTTCGGCGCGGCGGGCAAAACGGTAGGTGAAGTTGTCGATAGAGGTGGTCGCGCGAATGAACAGCGCGTCGAATTCCGCCAGGCTCGGCAGGTCCGTGGGATCGATCACCTCGACCTCGACGCCCATCTTCTCGGCCACGTCTGCCAGGCGCTTGATCGAGGAAGGCTTGGACGGCGCTGTCTTCTCGTGCGGGTCCACCAAGACGGCGAGCGCCCATTTGGCGGGGGTCCGCGCCTTCTCGCTGCGCACGCGGCCGCGCGTGTAGATTTCCATCGCCTCGAGAAAGAAGGTGCGGCGCGCGTCCTTGAGCCTGTGCGGCGGCATTGCGCGGATACGGCCGATGCCATGGGGCGCTTCGGGATCGAATTCTATCTCCAGCGCCGGCGTGCGGAACCAGTCCATGACTTCGCGGGCGAGGCGTTCATAGCCCGGCGTCTCGGTGCGCGAAAAGGCGACGAACAGGGTTCCGGCCGGCTGGGCGCCCTTGGCCAGGGCTTCCTGCAGCGTCTCGCCGAGGTCCGGCAGGGCGTGATTGTAGAGGCTCTTCTTGGAGAGCTCCACCATCGTCTGGACGCTGGGGCTGATCCGGTGGCCGCGCGCCTCCGCCAGCAGGGACGCGTAATAACCCTCAGACTGGTAGGAATAGGACCGGGCAAGGTTCAAAATGTACGGGCGCCGGCCGGCAAAGAGCGACGGCTTCGAAATATAGTCGGAGATCCTCAACACCTTGTGGGGCGTCTCGGCCTGAGAGATGTCGGTTGCAGCGTCGACAAGGACGACCCAGTCGGTCATGAGGCTCTGTTTTTCGCCCGCAGGAACTTCTACGGCGGGTCACCTTTCTGGAGAGGGCTAACAACAAGTTGCTGCAGATTGGAAGAGGCAGCTTCGTTAACTGAACAGCTTATACATCCGGATTGCACCTGCTCCGTCCTCGTAAAAGCCCTCTTCGACCGTGAAGCACTTATATCCGAACCGGTGGTAGCGCTTGAGCAGCACATAGTTATCCTCGCGGATTTCAAGGTTCAATCGAGCAATTCCATGTTCACTACAATGTGCTTCAACAGCTTTGAAAAGGACTTCGCCAATTCCTTTTCCCTGATGGCCAGGCGCAACTGCAAGACTGTCAAAATCGGCTTCTCGTCTGTCTGGGTGTGTCAATAACAAAGCGTACCCGGCCAGATCACCCTGATCTTCAGCTACAATTACTTCATCCAGATCACTGGATATTGAATTTGAGAAGTCTTCCGCGCCCATAAGCTTGTCCGAATAACCCTTTTCAAAGCAGAGCCGCTCGATCTCCGTCAAGGCTGCCAGATCATCGGTGGCTGCACTGCGAATCAGGATTGTTTCAGGGTCTGTCATCTGCTTCGGATCGACCAGTACAGCCAGGCGGCACATATCGCGGCGAGGGTTATGCTGACAGCAAAGACTTCTCCTGTGGAGAGCATGTTCTGATCTACACCCCGCCGCTCGAAAAAACCGTAAAAGTACTGGATTGCTGCAAATACACCGGTAAATGTGATTATCAGAAGCGCAATAGTAATCTTGGTATTGTTATCTCTGACTCTTTTTTCTTCCAGCGTTTTGATCATTTGCTCAGTCCGGTCGAGGAATTCGTACAAGTTTTTCTTGTCCTCCTCCAGATTCCAGCCGTTGTAGAAAAAGCTGTATACTTGCAGATCGACCCAATTGGTCATCAATGCGCCGGGGTTCGTCTTCGTGACTGATTCAACGGCCAGCTGTTTCGTCCGGATGAACTGGGTGAACTCTTTGCCGCTGATCTCGAGTTTTTTTTCTGCTCGAGATTTCTTTCAGTTGTTTGATCAGAACCTCAAGTGCGAACTGAATCGTGCTGAATGATGACTGAGCTTGCGAAAGCCAGTATCGCGCCTGTGTACGCTGTTCGTCCGTACACTCGTCGCTCAGGCCAATCCAGCCGCCCGTTTCACCTACGGTCATGGCCAAGATGTTGCTTGAGCCGGCCGAGTCGAAAATCTCTGAGGTTCGCGTGGGTCCGATAAGGGCCTGCAGTTTTTTCGGCGAGAGCCCGGGGGCCCATCGGGAGACGACATTAATGGTGAAGAAATAGGATTTGGACGCTTTCGTGCCTAACAGTTGTTCGACCCATCTGAATACCGGCCCGGTCGCTTTGTCCTGAAAATCGACAAGGCTTTTGTACGCCGCAAGGAGCCTTGGATCGTCCCACGTAAGAATGTCCGGCGCGGAAATGACGATCTCGAGAAAAGAAGAGTGATCATCAAGGCGGTATAGCCGTGATTGTTGGACAACAAGGTCGTTGATCGTGTAGCTATCAGAGTAATCGGCGAAACGTGCAGCCGTGAAAATATTCGGGTTCAGTTCTATTCTCAGGTCTGCAACCGGGCGCCACCGCGAAATCTCGGTGGCTGGCGCTGATCGGTCTGGCTTCGGCTCGAACCCGGCTTGGGAATTGAATGGTATTGCGACAACGATTGTTGCAACTGCCTGATGCGACGCAGTCTCGACCGACATCAAATCCATCCCTCTCGGCGCTGACGTTTGACACTCTGGTTACGTCGCAGCAAGTAATTGAATTTGGCGCGGGCGTCCACAAGATGCCGAAGCAGCCTCAGACCCGCACCATATCGTCCCGGTGGATGATGGCGGGGCGGCCGCGCCAGCCGAGAATGGCTTCGGCCTCCTCGGTTCGCCGTCCGGCGATGCGGCGGATGTCTTCGGCGCCATAGGCGGTAACGCCCTTGGCAATGACCCTGCCGTCAGGGGCCATGATGGACACCGCCGCGCCCCGTTCGAACTGGCCTGTCACACCGCGCACACCCACCGCAAGCAGGCTGGCGCCGGCGCCGAGCGCGTTCGCGGCGCCGTCATCGACCAGGATTTCGCCTTCGGGCTTGAGATGGCCCTCCAGCCATGCGGCGCGGGCCCGGGCGGGCGAGATCTTCGCGGCAATCAGCGTGGCCCGCGCTCCGGCTTCGATTGCGCCGAGGGGGTGGGCACGGTTACCAAGGGTGATCAGGGTGGAGCAGCCCGCCGCATGTGCGATGCGGGCGGCGCCAAGCTTGGTCACCATGCCGCCGGAGCCGACGCCGGCTGACGTGTTTGCGCCGGTGGCCATTGCGTCATGCGCGGGGCTGACGGCTTCGAGGAAGGGGATATGCTCAGCGCGCGGATCGACGCTCGGATCAGCAGAGTAGAGCCCGTCGATGTCTGAAAGGAGGATGAGCACATCTGCGCCCATCATCTGCGCGACGCGGGCTGCAAGGCGGTCATTGTCACCGTACCGAATCTCGTCGGTGGCGACGGTGTCGTTCTCGTTGATGATGGGGATAACGCCGGCTTCCAGAAGGGTTTCGAGAGTGGCGCGGGCGTTCAGCCAGCGGCGGCGGTTTTCGGTGTCGCCGGGGGTCAGCAGCGCCTGGCCACAGGTCAGCCCGTGCGGTGCGAGCGCGTCGCCGAGGGCCGCCATCAGGCGGGGCTGGCCAATGGCGGCAGCGGCCTGTTTCTGCTCAAGACGGCCCTGCCAGGGCGCGCCGAGCGCGGGCCTGCCGAGCGCAACGGCGCCGGATGAGACGAGGATGACTTCCTTGCTGCGCTCACGCAGGGCGGCAATATCCGCAGCGAGCGCGGCGAGCCATTCGCGGCGCGGCGCTCCGGCCTCGGCAATCAGGGCCGAGCCTGTTTTCACGACGATACGCTTTGCATTGGCGAGGGTTGCTGCGGTCATGGCGGCGGGAGATACACCGCCGCGCCGGCAAAAGCGAGGGCCGGGCGCAAGATGCACCGCTACTGCGTCAGTAACCGCCGCGCGGGCGAACCCGGTTTACTGCGCCATCAAACCCGCGGCCAGGCCAAATCCGACGATAACAATGAAGAGAGAGGCCGCCAGAATTTTCCAGAGGCCGACGCGGCTGGCGCTGGAAATCCGTTCTGTCAGGGCCGTGTCTTCGCTCTCGTTTGGCAACATGGGATCCTCCTTCGCGACGCCTGCAAAATCAGAGGCTAGCACAAAGAAGGACGGTTTGCCATCTCAGGGGACAACTGTGCCCGCAGCAGGTGCAGGTGCAGGCCCGGGCGAGCCGGTGAAGAAAGCGACCAGCGCGAAGCCGATAACCACGATCAGCAATGAGGCTGCCAGCATTTTCCAGACGCCGGCTCTGCGCCCGCCGCGTGCCTCCTCGGTCGAAACACGTTCGCCGGCCCCTGGTGCCGTCTCTGGCGGAGACGCCGTTGAATCCGCCGGGTCTGGTGACTGCGCCGTGTTCTGATCATCCGTTTGCTGATTCATTTCTCCAGCCTCCATGTCCGGGAAGCCTCGCAGCATAGCGAGACCTTTTGATTGGAGAACAACGCCTTGGTTCTGAAATGGTTCCTTGCCCTACACAGGGCTCCAGGAAATGTCTGTACCGGGATCGTCGTCGTCAGCAGAGACGCTGATGGGTGCACCGTCATCGTTCATGCCGAGATGCGCCGCGATCAGGTAAAGTGCGTCCTTCACACCCGCACCGGTGACGCCGGAGAGCAGGAGCGGTTTGCCCTTGTAGGCTTTCCTGAGCTGTTCTGCCTGTTCCCTGACGAGTTCCGGCGTCAGCGCGTCGATCTTGTTGAGCGCGACAATTTCGGGTCGCTCAGCGAAGTCCGGATCATATGCTTCAAGCTCCGCCCGGATGGTGCGGTAGGCCCTGGCAGGGTCGTCCTGGGTGCAATCGATGAGGTGGAGGAGCACCTTGCAGCGTTCGACATGGCCGAGGAAGCGGTGGCCGAGGCCAGCGCCGTCCGCGGCGCCCTCGATCAGGCCGGGGATATCTGCCAGCACGAAGCGGGTCGAGGTGGCGAGATCGACGACGCCGAGGCCGGGGTGAAGCGTCGTGAACGGATAATCCGCGATCTTCGGATGCGCGGCGGTTGCAGCGGAGAGGAAGGTGGACTTGCCGGCATTCGGCAGGCCAATGAGGCCCGCGTCCGCAATCAGTTTGAGGCGCAGCCAGAGCCAGCGCTCCTCCCCTTCTTCGCCCGGATTTGAGCGGCGGGGGGCCTGGTTGGTTGAGGATTTGAAGCGCAGATTGCCCCAGCCGCCATTACCGCCTTCAGCAAGGAGGATGCGCTGGCCAACCTCGGTGAGATCGGCGATCAGGGTTTCCTGGTCCTCCTCATAGATCTGGGTGCCGACGGGGACTTTCAGGGTCACATCATCGCCGCGCGCGCCGGTGCGCTGCTTGCCCATGCCATGGCCGCCGCGCTTTGCCTTGAAATGCTGCTGGTAACGGAAGTCGATCAGCGTGTTCAGCCCCTCGACCGCTTCGATCCAGACATCACCGCCGCGTCCGCCATCCCCGCCATCCGGGCCGCCATATTCGATGAACTTCTCGCGCCGGAACGAGACACAGCCTGCGCCGCCGCTGCCGGACTGGATGTAAACCTTGGCCTGATCGAGGAATTTCATTGGGTGGTCTTTATCTGTTTCAAGCGATACGCGCCATCATGATGTGGTCGGAGCATTCGCCGCGTCCCTTTGAGAACATGGCCGAGCGTCCACAGGGCAGGAAGCCCAGTTTGCGCAGGACCTTTCCGGAGGACGGGTTGTCTGCGAAGTAACCCGAGACGAGCGCCGCAGCGCCGCAGGTGTTCTCAAGCCAGCCGATGACAGCCAGGCCGGCTTCGGTGCAGTAGCCATGGCCCCATGCCTCGGGCACCAGCCAGTAGCCGATGTCGAAAGGACGGTCCGGCATGTCACGGGTTGCCGAGATGATGCCACTGGGTTTGCCCGCCTTCGGTGCGATGGCGAAGTAGTGGCCGGTATTTTCTTCCTTCTGACGTGTGTGTGTGGCGATCCAGGCCAGTGTCTGGGCCTTTGTCTGGCCAGGGGGGACACTGGCGAGCATGCGGTAGATCCGGGGATCGTTAACCGCTTCGGTGAAGGGGCCGGCATCTGCCGGCACGAGCCGCCGCAGGCCCAGTCTGTGAGTTTCTATCTCGATCGCTTCCGTCATGGCCGCCTCCCTATGCGGGGCCCGGCGGGGGGAGGGCAAATTAAAAAAGGGGGAGACAGTGGCCTGCCTCCCCCCGGAAACGGGTCGTCTTGCCCCGACCCGGCCACCGCTCTGACGTGCGGCCGGATGCGGGTCCAGGCCGTTTACTCGGCGGCGTCCGCCATCGGCACGATGTTCACGAATACGCGGCCACGCGCCTTGTGAGCGTATTCCACCTTGCCGCCTTTAAGCGCGAAAAGGGTGTGGTCCTTACCCATGCCGACGCCCTTGCCCGGCCATTTCTGGGTGCCGCGCTGGCGCACGATGATCATGCCCGGAACAACGGTCTCGCCGCCATATTTCTTGACGCCGAGATATTTGGGGTTCGAGTCGCGACCGTTGCGCGATGAGCCGCCTGATTTCTTGTGAGCCATTGTCTGCTCCTTGTCCTTGATAGGGCGGAATTACCGCCTCATGCGTCCTTGGCGAGTTCTTTGGCCTGCTCGATCCAGCCGTCTTTTTCAAACCGGCCGACGAGGCTGAGTTCTTCTTCGAGTTTTGCCACTTCGGTTCCGGTCAGCGCGGCGATCTGGGCGAATGTGGTGATGCCAGCCCCGTTCAGTTTCTTCTCGAGCGCCGGACCGATGCCGGTAATTTTCTTCAGATTGTCGCCGGCAGGGGCTTCAGCGGCCGGGGCGGCTTCTGCCTTGGGAGCCGCCTGCTTCCTGGAAGCGGCCGTCTTGGCCGGTGCCTTGCCGTCTGCATTGATCGAGGTGATCGTCACTTCGAGCAGGTCCTGACGATGGCCGATCGTGCGGCGGTAAGTCTGGCGCTGGCGCTTCTTGCGGGTGATGATCTTGGGGCCGCGCACTTCAGCGGCGACTTCGCCGGTCACGGTTGCGCCGCTCACAAGCGGGGCGCCGACGGTGATGCCAGCGCCTGCGCCGAGCATCAGGACGCGGTCGAATGTCACTGTTTCACCGGCGGTGGCAGCCAGTTTCTCGATCACGATCGTGTCGCCTTCGGCGACCTTGTACTGTTTGCCACCTGTCTTGATGACCGCGAACATGGGCCAATTCCTTCCGGCATGGAATAGTAAAATGGGTTAGGGCGCCGCGCCTTAGGAGCGCCGCGCCCGAAGCCCGGGGGTAAACACCAAAGCGGCGCGGCTGTCAAACCCCAACTTCAGGCGATTTCCGGCTGGATGCGCACTGCCCGCGGCATCTCGCCGTTGGCCCGGGCCGGCGCCACTAGAGGTCGCCTTTGACCCGGAGCATCACGCCGGAGAAATCGAGCCCGTCCTGGCCGTCATCGGACAGGGACTGGTAGATCGCCTCGGCCATTTCGCCGAGGCGGATCTCGGCGCCGGCGTCCCTAGCGGCGCCGGCGGCGAGGTGCAGGTCCTTGAGCATCATGGCGACCGCGAAGCCGGCCTTGTAGTCGCGGTTGGCCGGGGAGGCGGGAACCGGGCCCGGCGCGGGGCAATAGCTTGTCATCGACCAGCACTGGCCGGAGGAGACAGACGCGATGTTGTAGAAAGTCTCAGCGTCGAGCCCCAGCTTTTCGGCGAGATTAAAGGCTTCGCAGGTGGCGATCATCGAAATGCCGAGCAGCATGTTGTTGGCGATTTTGGCGGCCTGGCCGTTGCCGGCGGCGCCGGCATGGAAGGTGTTCTTGCCCATGCCCTTCAGGATGGGTTCGGCCTTCGCATACGCTTCGGCGCGACCGCCTGCCATGAAGGTCAGCGTCCCTGCCTCGGCGGCGGCTGTTCCGCCGGAGACAGGCGCGTCCACCATCAGGTAGCCTGCAGCTTCGGCCTGCGCATGTGCTTCGCGCGCATGCCCGACGGCGATGGTCGAGCAGTCGATGAAAAGCGCGCCCTTCGGGGCATGCGCGGCGACACCGTCCGGACTGAAATAGACACTCAGGACATGCTTGCCCGCAGGCAGCATCGAGACGACGACATCCGCGTCGTTTACCGCTCCGGCGATCGATGACGCGGCGCGGGCGCCCTTTGCGGCCACGGCCGCGACGGCGTCTGTGTTGAGGTCAAAGGCGGTGACGGCGTGTCCGGCTTTGGCGAGGTTGGCGCACATGCCGCCGCCCATATTGCCGAGGCCGATGAAGGCGATCCGGGTCATGTCACTTGTCCTCGAACTTTGCCGCGCGTTTCTCGCTGAAGGCGTTCATGCCTTCCTTCTGGTCGGCGGTGGCGAACAGGCCCTGGAACAGGCGGCGCTCGAACTTCACGCCCTCGGTTGTCGGCAACTCCAGAGCGCGGGCAACCATTTCCTTAGCGGCCATGAGGGACGGGATGGAGAAACCGGCAATTTCGCCCGCCGCGCCGAGCGCAGCTTCCATCAGCGTGTCGTGCGGCACGACGCGGGAGACGAGGCCGATCCGGTCAGCTTCTGCGGCGTCGATCATCCGGCCGGTGAGCACCAGGTCCATGGCCTTGGCCTTGCCGACCGCCTTGGTGAGGCGGACTGATCCGCCCATGCCGGGCGTGACGCCAAGCTTGATTTCCGGCTGGCCGAACTTCGCCTTCTCCGAGGCAATGATCACGTCGCACATCATGGCGAGTTCGCACCCTCCGCCGAGCGCGAAGCCGTTAACCGCGGCGATAACAGGTTTACGGCTGGCGGCGAACCGGTCCCAGCCGGCGAAATAATCCTCGACATACATGTCGGAGAAGGTCTGCGGCTGCATCTCCCTGATGTCCGCGCCGGCGGCGAAGGCGCGGCCGGCGCCGGTCAGCACGCTCACGGCAATGTCCCTGTTGCGGTCGATGGCGGCGAAGCAATCAACGATTTCGCTCATGATCCCGGCATTCAGTGCATTGAGGCTGTCGGGACGGTTCAGCGTCACGACGGCGATGCGTCCCTTCTGTTCGAAGGTGATTGTCTTGTAGGTCGTCATGTCGATTGGCCCGATTCGATTGTGCAGCAGTGCGTTTGCGCCGGAGGTTTAACAGATGGCGCGGCTGTTGCCAGTTCAACAGCCTCACGGGGACTTATAGCGGCCCCGGCGGCGGGAGGAAATCAAGGCCGCTGGTGCCGGCGAGCGGCGTTCCGGCAACGACGGCGTCATATACCGCCTCGCCGATTGGAGAAAACCCGATGGCCCGTGACAGCAGCGTGACCCCGATCAGCACGCCGATCCCCCAGAACCATGCCGGGTGCGGCCGGCCGCGGGTGCGCATATCGTAGGCGATGCCAATGGCGGGGAAGATCAGAGCGGTCAGGCCTGCGATCTCGAACGCATAGGGCGGTAGGAATGGCATCGGCAGGAGCCGTCCAAATCCCGGCCCCATGAGGAGCACGAAGGAGCCGACCTGCAGGCGGGCATGCCAGTCCGTCTGCTTTCGCATGATATAGGCAGCTACCAGAAGGCCGATGGCCGCGAGGAGTCCCAGCGGATTGGCGACAAGGAAATGCTGCGGCTGGAAGAAGAAGGGCGTGCGTCCAGTCTGCACGGTTGCAACTGTTACCCAGGTTCCGAAGATGATCAGGCCCAGCGCCCAGATGGCCGCCAGCTTGCCGGTCTGCTTGTGCACCGCGAAATTGCCCGACCCGGCAAGCCAGACCTGCGTCAGCACGATGCCGACCCAGCCCATGAACACCACCGCGTGAAGGTGGATGTACATCGGCGCGCCGAAGCTCGACCGGCCCATTGCAAGATTGACGACAAAACCCGCCACCAGAATGACGGCCATGCCTGTCACGAGATTGCGGAAAAATTGGCGGTCATTCGCCAAAGGAGCCGATATATTGGCGTCCGTCATGACACGCAGTCTCCGGTCTTGAAGAATCCTGGCAACGTCTATTGCAAGCCCCGATTTCTCACAAGCCGTAAAGCGTCCCATCCGGCGCTTTCTACCCCATCGTCGGAATGACAAACGCCTGGTCGCCGATATCGCCTTCGGGCCAGCGCTGGGTGATCGTCTTGATCCTGGTCCAGAAGCGGATGCCTTCGGGACCGTGCTGGTTAGTGTCGCCAAAAGCAGAGCGTTTCCAGCCGCCAAAGGTGTGATAGGCCACCGGCACCGGGATCGGCACGTTGACGCCCACCATGCCGACATTGACCTGCGCGGCGAACTCGCGCGCCGCGCGGCCATTCGAGGTGAAGATCGCGCAGCCGTTTCCGTACTGATGGTTGGAAGGCAGCGCCGCGGCCTCCTCCAGCGTCTCTGTCCGCATCACCTGAAGAACAGGGCCGAAGATCTCTTCCCTGTACGACTTCATCGAGGCGGTCACATTGTCGAACAGGGTCGGGCCGATGAAGAAGCCGCCTTCATTGCCCTGCAGTTTCAGACCGCGGCCATCGAGCAGCAGGTCTGCGCCTTCATCGACGCCCATCTGGATATAGCTCTCGACCTTGGCCTTGTGGGCGGCGGAGACGACGGGGCCATAATGCGCTTCGGCGTCCGTGGAGACGCCGACCTTCAGCCCGCGGGCCGCCTCGATCATCCGCTCTACGAATTCGTCGCCGGTCTTCCTGCCGACGGTGACCGCGACGGGCAGCGCCATGCAGCGTTCACCGGCCGAGCCATAGGCGGCGCCAACGATGTCCCTGACGACCTGGTCCATGTTCGCGTCCGGCAGGATGATACCGTGGTTCTTCGCCCCGCCCATCGCCTGCACGCGTTTGCCGTGCGCGGTGCCGGTCGAGTAGACATAATGGGCGATGTCGGATGATCCGACGAAGCTGACGGCCTTGATGTCCGGATGGGTCAGGATCGCATCGACGGCCACCTTGTCGCCGTTGATTACATTGAGCACACCCTTCGGCGCGCCGGCCTCGAGCATCAGCTCGGCCAGGCGCACCGGTACGGAGGGGTCTTTCTCGGAGGGTTTCAGGATGAAGGTGTTGCCGCAGGCGATCGCCACGGCGGCCATCCAGCAGGGGATCATCGCGGGGAAATTGAACGGCGTTATGCCAGCGCAGACGCCGAGTGGCTGCTTCATGGAGTAGACATCGATGCCCGGACCGGCGCCTTCGGTATAGTCACCCTTGAGGAGATGGGGCACGCCGCAGGCAAACTCGACCACGTCGAGGCCGCGCTGGATGTCGCCCTTCGAATCCGCGATCACCTTGCCATGTTCGGAGGAGAGAAGATGGGCGAGTTCGTCCATGTTCGCCTCGACGAGGCGTTTGAACTCGAACATGACGCGCGCCCGGCGCTGGGGATTGGTGGCCGCCCAGGCAGGGAACGCGGCTTTCGCAGCGTCAACCGCCGCGCCAAGTTCTGCAGCGGTTGCCAGCGCCACGCGCGCCTGAACCGCGCCGGTGTTGGGATCGTGAATGTCGCCGGACCGGCCGGACGTGCCGGGCACGGCGGCGCCATTGATGAAGTGGTGGATGTCTCTCAAGTCGGTTCCTCCTGCAGGTTTCTGCCTAGGGCCTGGGCGGCGGCCGTGTCAAACTCATGCGGGCTGGTCCGGACCGGACCGTCGAGGGCATGTTTACTTGCGGTCTCCGGCTTGTCATTGACACAGGGCAGCACCCGGCTAATTTGTCCGGACAAATTTGAGATGGACTCATTCATGGCAAAAGCATATCGCTCGCTTCTGTTCGTTCCCGGTTCGCGGCCCGACAGGTTTGCCAAAGCGGCAGGCGCCGGCGCCGATACCATCATCATCGATCTCGAGGACGCGGTCCTGCCGGAGGCCAAGGACAAGGCGCGCGCCGATGTGCTGGCCTGGGTGGCAGACGCTGGTGCGGGCGGCATTGGTGTGCGGATCAACTCGCCGCGCACGCCGCATGGCTGCGCGGATATTGCCGCGCTCGCCGGCAGCGCGGCGCTCGGCCGCCTCGACTTCATCATGGTGGCGAAGGCCGAGACGGCAATTGATCTGGAAATCGTGACTGAGGCGCTTGGCGCAGACATTGCGCTTATGGCCATCATCGAAAGCGGCCGGGGGCTTGCGAATGCTCATGAAATTGCGGCCAGGGCGGCGGGCGGACTTCTGTTTGGCGGGGTGGACTTTTCTGCCAGTCTCGGGGCGGATGTTTCCGATTGGGACGCCATGCTGACAGCCCGCGGCCTGATCGCGGCAGCCTGCGGCGCGGCGGGGGTCCAGGCGTTTGACGTGCCTTATCTGGAGGTGAAGGACGCCTCCGGCCTGACAGAGACGACGGTCCGTGCGCGGCGCATGGGGTTTTCCGGGCGGACGTGCATCCATCCGGACCAGGTTGCGCCTGTGAACACAGTCTTCACCCCGACGGAAGCCGACATTGCCGAAGCAAAAGCGATCATCGACGCGATGCAGGCGGCCTCCGGCGGCGTTGTGATGCACAAGGGGAAGATGGTGGACCGTCCCGTCATTCTCGCGGCGGAACGCGTGCTGACCAGGGCAAGATCCGTTTAAGGATTATTTGGTTCGTGTACTGCTAAACTGGACAGAGAATCCCGCATGAAACTTGAAGGCGTGAAAGTTCTGGACCTGTCGGCGTTCCTGCCGGGCCCGCACATGACAATGATGATGGCGGACCATGGCGCCGACGTCATCATGGTCGAACCTGCCAATGGCGTCGGGGAACCTGTGCGCGAGATCGGCGAGAGGACGCCGGACGGTATCTCGGTATGGTTTCGCAATATCGCGCGCGGCAAGCGCAGCCTGAAACTCAACCTCAAGGATCCCGCCGGCGTCGAGCTCCTGCTGAAGCTTGCAGAAACGGCGGACGTGTTTGTCGAGGCCTTCCGGCCCGGCGTCGTCACGCGGCTCGGAGTTGATTACGAAGCGGTCGGGGCGCGAAATCCGAAGATCGTCTATTGTTCGATCTCCGCCTTCGGCCAGACAGGGCGGCATGTACAGAAGCCGGCGCACGACTTGGTCGTACAGGCAATGACGGGGCTGATGGATCTTGGCCGGGGGTTGAGCGACGGCCAGCCTGCGCCGCCGCCAGTTCCGTTTGCGGATGCAGCTGCCTCGATGATGGCGCTGTCGGCGATTCTGATGGCGCTGTATCGCCGCGAGAAGACGGGTGAAGGCGACTATATCGACATGTCGATGTATGACGCCGCGATCGCATGGACGCCGAACGTGCTGGGGCCTACTTTCGGTAAGGGCGAGGCGCCGCAACCGAAGCAGATGCGCAGTTTCGGAGGGGCGGCGATGAACGCGATCTATCCGACCTCGGATGGTGGATACATAGTCATCGGCGGATCGGAGGTAAAGTTTGCCGAGAACCTCTTGACATCGCTCGGACGCATCGATCTCCTGGACTATGCCAAGATTTCGCCGGGCGATGGGCAGCAGCCCTTGAAGACGTACTTGAGGGAGACCTTCGCATCGAACACGCTGGCGCACTGGACGGGTTTCCTGGAGCCTGTGGATTGCTGCTGGGCGCCGGTGCGCAATCTTCAGGAAGCTTTTGACGATCCGTTCACAGCGGAGCGCGGCATGGTGTTCACAGACGGGGCGGGCAACCGCCATGTCGGCCCGCCTATCCGCTTCACCAAAGAGCGGCCCCGGCCGAATCCGGCGCTACCCGATTTGGGTCAGCATTCGGAGGAGATCGCGGCTGAGGCAGGGCTCGCTCCGGACGATGTCCGGATGCTGAAGAACAGGCGTACGATCTGACGCCCACTGACCTGGCCTTTATTTCCTCTGGCGATTCAGTTTCATTTCATAGGCAAAGCGCCCCGCCGGATGCAGGCTCTCAGAGACAAGGATGGCGCGCCCGCTCGTATCGGTATAGCGCCGGAGTGTCCGCAGAGCCGGTGAACCGGCGGCTACGTCCAGGTGCTCGGCATCCGCCTTGCCGAGGGCGACCGCTTCCATCCTCTGCATGACATTGGCGACCGGCACGCCATGCGCGCCTTCAATCCATTCAGAGATCGACCCGTTCAGGGCGCGGACATCCTCGAGCGACGGCGCGAGTTCGGCGAGCACCAGGATGGTCGTGACCGCCAGGGGCGCCTGGCCTGCGGCGCGCCGCAGGCCAGTAAAGGCGATATACTCGCCCTGAATGCCGAGACGCTGGCGTTCTGCGGCTATTGCGGGCTGCCGGCGTTCCGGCAGGAAGGCAGCGTCCCTCGCATATTGGAGGATCGAGTCGAAATCATCGATCGGCTGGGCGAATTCCGGTGCTGGCGGCGCCGTTACGACCGTGCCTGCACCGCGCCGGCGGGCGATGAGCCCGTCTTCGGTCAGGATACGCAAGGCCTCGCGCGCCGTGTGCCGGGAGATGTTCTTTGCCTCGCACAGCTCCATTTCGGTCGGCAGCGCATCGCCGGGCTGAAGCCTGGCGGATGCGATGAGCTGGCGCAGTTCATCGGCAACCTGACGGTAGCGGGGTGGGGGCGTTGTCACATCCGGCTCCTCAGTCTGGCCCATTCCCCTGCCAGTGTGGCACGGTGGGCTGGATCAGCAATGCCGATCAGCGCTCCGGCGCGCGCGTCAATGTCGCAGCCTTTCAGGCGGGCGACGCCGTGTTCGGTCACAACGATGTCCAGTTCGGTCCTGGCAAGGCTCACGGCGCCCTCAGAAAGGCGCGGCACGATGCGGCTGATGGCGCCCTTCTGAGCCGTGGAGGCGAGCGCAACAATGCCTTTCCCGCCGGGCGAGAGGCTCGCGCCCCGCAGGAAGTCCGGAAGCCCGCCGAGGCCGGAAACCTGTTGGCCGCCGATGAATTCGGCATTTCCCTGGCCGAAAAGATCGATCTCGATGAGGGAGTTGATGGCTGTGAAACGGGGAATCGCGGCGAGCCTGTCTGGCATGTGCGTCTCGGAGACAGGGAGAAACCGCACCTTCGGCGCACTGGCGAGGCGTCTGTAAAAGGCAGCGGTTCCGACCGCGATGCCTGCGGTGATGGATAACGCCGGATCGCTGTCCATCAGCCCCTGGACGGGATCGGATATCATGCCGGAATGGATGCGCAGGCCCCGCCGGCCAGCCAGCCTTGTGAGGACCGCCTGCTGCACATTGCCGAGGCCGAATTGCAGCGTGTCACCCGTTTCAATCAAGCCGCAGATATGCTCCGCGATTGTTTCGAAAACGTGCGGCAGCGGGGTTGGCGCAATTTCGATCAGCGCCCGCGCATCCTCGGCAAGATGAGCAAAGCGGCTGAGAGGCACGCTGATGCTTTGCGGCGGGGCGGGCATTTGAGGATTGATAATGGCGAATGCCGGAACGTCGCGCCGAGCGAGGATGGCCGGTGCAAAATCGGGGCTGACGCCGAGGGAGACCATCCCGTGCTTGTCCGGAGGGGACACCATGACGACCGCGCCATCAAGAGGTGTTTCAGAGAGCCATTGCCATGCCTGCGAGTAGGACATCGGCAGGATTTTCGTGCGCCGGGCATCGAAAGAGGCGCGAAAGTCTGGCGGAAGGAAGAACGTCTCGGTTCGCGCGTCCGGGTGAAGGCTGGCCCAGTCGGTTCGATTGATGCCCGGGATCCAGACGCCCACGAACGTCAGCCCGGCGGCCAGCCCGAGATTGTCGCGCAACACGTCTGCGAGGGCGAGTGGATCACCGCTACAGCCACCGACATAGAGACGGGCGGTCTGGGGCATTCGTTGACGCAAGGCGCGAAAGGCTTGCGATAGGGTCGGATAAGTCAATTGGAGGGGCTCCCGGCAGGTCGGCATGTTCAGCCGTCTCAGAACGACGTTACACATCAATGATGTCCGGACAAACGCCTCCGCTGCCGAGATCGTGGCTGTGGGAAGCGTGCCGGTCCGTACAAATTGACAATTCTAGTGCCATATGTTTGGCTTGAGGCAGGGTCAGGCAGGGTGGGTGTTCGCGTGGTGAAGACGGTCTGCTGGATCTTCATCGCTTTGCTTCTGATGCTGGCTGCGCCGGTCCAGGCCGCCCGGTCTGAAGACAAACCCGGCGGGCCGAATATTCTCATCTTCCTGGTGGATGATGCAGCCTTCATGGATTTTGGCATCTATGGCGGCGAAGCCCGCACGCCAAACATTGACGCCGTAGCGGCGCGCGGCGCCCTGTTCACAGGCTTTCGTACGTCGCCGCTTTGTGCCCCTTCACGCGCCATGCTGCTGACCGGCATGGACAACCATCAGACCGGCCTCGCGACCATTCCGGAAGTGCTGACGCCCGGACAGAAAGGTCAGCCGGGTTACGCCATGGCGCTTGAGCCGGGCGTTGCAACGCTGGCAACTCGGCTGAAGCCTGCGGGTTATCGGACACTGATGACCGGGAAATGGCACCTCGGAAGCGGCCCCGGCGATCTGCCCTCCGATCATGGTTTTGACCGGAGCTTTGCGCTCGATGCGTCGGGGGCGGACAATTGGGAAGACAAATCCTACATGCCCTATTACCGAGAGGCGCCCTGGTACGAGGACGGCCGCCGCGCGCAGTTTCCGGAAGATGTATACTCGTCCGACTTCATCGTCGACAAGATGATCGAGTATCTGGATGAGACGCCGGGCGACGCGCCTTTCTTCGCCCTTCTTGGCTTCATGGCGGTTCATATTCCCGTTCAGGCGCCAGCGCATCTCACGGCGGGTTATGATGGCACTTATGATGCCGGTTGGGACGTGCTGCGCACTGCGCGGTGGGAGCGGGCGAAGGCAGCCGGGCTGATCCCGGCGGGAGCGCCGCTGAAACCAATGCCGGAAAGTCTCAGGCGCTGGGAAGACATGACCCGCTCCGAGCAGCGCCTCTACGCTGCCCGGATGCAGGTCAATGCAGCAATGCTTGAAGCGATGGACATCGCCATCGGGCGATTGATGGATCGTCTGATGACAGACGGATTGTATGAGAATACGATCATCCTCGTATTGTCCGACAACGGACCGGAGCCGACCCGGCCAGATGATGATTTCAGGATGCGCATCTGGATGCGCCTCAATGGCTATCATCTGGGCCGCGGCGGCATAGGTGAGCGTGGGTCGTATGGGTTTATCGGCCCGGAATGGGCAATGGCGGCGGCCTCGCCGTTCAATCTGTTCAAGTTTTCCGGCGCGGAGGGCGGACTGCGCGTCCCCTTGATCATCGCTGGGCCCGGTATCCCGCAAGGGCGCCGTATCGATGCTTTCACCTTTGTGACAGACATAGCGCCCACCCTGCTTGAAATCAGCGGCATTCCCCTGGCCATGGAGGGGGCGCGTCCCATTACGGGCCGCAGCCTGCTGCCGTTGCTTACAGACCGCGTTGAAGCGATATACGCATCCGATGAAGCTGTGGGCATGAATGTATCCGGCAATTCCGCACTTTATATGGGCGGCTGGAAGATTACACGCAGCCAGGGACCTCATGGTGACGGATTGTGGCGTCTCTTCGATCTGCAGACAGATCCCGGCGAGACGCGAGATCTGTCCGGGGACGAACCTGACGTCATGGAGCGCATGCTCGCCGCCTATGCAGATTATGCTGCCCGTGTGGGGGTGATCGAGGTCCCCCCCGGCTATAGCAGCCATGCCGCGCTCGTACGGAACACGGCTGCGCGGCAGATCAGCCGATATGGCGGCTGGGCTCTTGGCGGTGTATTGGCGCTGGCGGCGCTGTTTTACGGATTATGGCGGGTATTCCGGCGCAAGCCCGGACAATCTGATTGAGGAATACAGAAGATGTGGCGCAGGATCATACTTGTACTGATCATTACCGGGCTTGTCGCAGGTGGCCTTGCCTGGTCCAACCGCAAGGCCATCACGCTCCATCTTGTCACGACCAGCGGGAAGCAGGACGTGGGGCCTCACCAGCCTGTTGTCTGGCAGAGCGGACCTGATGCGCCGGCCAGTCCGGCGCAGGCGCGGCCGCCGAACATCATCTTCATCCTGGCCGATGATCTCGGGATCAATGATATCTCGACCTTTGGCGGCGGTGTGGCGGGTGGACGCGTGCCGACGCCGAACATTGACCGGCTCGCCGCGGCCGGCGCCGTCTACACCCAGGCCTATTCCGGAACGGCGACGTGTGCGCCCTCCCGCGCCATGTTGATGACGGGCCGGTATCCCACCCGCACGGGGTTTGAATTCACGCCGGCCCCGGACGGCATGGCGCGGATCGTGACGATGTTCGAGGATCGCAGCGATGCGCGCCGGCCAAGGATTGAGCTTGACCGAGAGGCCATGAAGGGCCAGCCGGCTTTCTCCGAACAGGCGCTGCCTCCGGAAGAAGTGACGATTGCGGAGGTTCTGGCAGATAGAGGGTATCACACCGTCCATATCGGCAAATGGCATCTTGGCTATGGGGCCTCCTCTCCGAATGGGCAGGGCTTTGCCGAGAGCCTCGACATGGCGAATGGATTGCACCTGCCGGAGGACCATCCGGATGTGGTGAATGCCCGGCTGCCGTTTGATCCGATCGACACGTTTCTTTGGGCGCGGATGCAGTTTGCGGCGCGCTTCAATAATGGACCCCTGTTCGAGCCCGGCGGATATCTGGCTGACTGGTGGACCGACGAATCCCTTAAAGTGATCGACGCGAATACCAACCGGCCTTTCTTCCTCTATCTGGCGCACTGGGGTGCCCACACGCCGCTGCAGGCAACGCGGGATGACTATGACGCGGTGGGCGATATCGAGCCGCATCGTCTGAGGGTCTATGCCGCCATGGTGCGCTCGATCGATCGCAGCGTTGGCCGGATCATGGACAAGCTCGAGGAAACCGGCCTGGCGGACACTACGATCCTCGTCTTCTCGTCCGACAATGGCGGGCCGGGTTATATCGGCCTTCCCGAGATCAATGCGCCTTACAGGGGCTGGAAGATCACACTGTTCGAAGGCGGAATCCGTGTGCCGATGTTTATTCGCTGGCCAGCCCGGGTCGAGGCAGGAACGATTGTTGAAACGCCCGTCGCGCATATCGACCTTTTCCCGACGCTGGCGGCCGCCGCGGGTGCAGGCTTGCCGCCGGGCGTAGAGATCGACGGGAAGGACATTCTTGTCGAGGCGACCGGCGAGGGCGTGATCACACGTCCAGACGATGCGATCTACTGGTCGAGCGGGCATTACCGTGTTGTGCGGGCCGGAGACTGGAAACTCCAGGTCAATGGACGCCTGCAGAGATCATGGCTGTTTAATCTGGCGGACGACCCGACCGAGCAGGTGAACCTGGCGGAGAGGCGCCCTGACAAGCTCGCTGAACTTGGGGAACTGATGGAAGCGCATTGGCAGGGCGCGAAGGCGCCGCTTTATCCGTCGACGGTCAATGTCCCGGTCCTGGTGGACAAGACGCTCGCAGACCCCTTCGACCCGTCGGACGAGTATGTCTACTGGCCGAACTGAGACTGAGTCGGGGGTATGTCCTTTGCAATACGGAAGCCGATATGGCTTGCGGAAAAGTCGGGCTCTTGCGGCTGGCGCGCGCCCGGCCGGTAGCGGCGGCAGAAATTCTCTGCGCAAAGATAGGATCCGCCCTTGATCGTGTAGTGGTCTGCGTCAAACGGCGTCTCGGTCCATTCCCAGACATTGCCGATCATGTCTTTCAAACCCAGCCGGTCCGCTGGAAAACAGCCCACCGGCGCAAGCCCTTCGAAGCCGTCGGCGGCGGTATTGCTCAGCGGAAACAGGCCCTGCCAGGTATTTGCGCGAAACTCGCCGGAGGGGCCGAAAGCGCCGGAGGCCGGATCGGCCGGATCGGCGAGACCGAGGCGCGCGGCATGTTCCCATTCCGCCTCGCCAGGCAGCCGCCCGCCAGCCCACGCCGCATAGGCGCGGGCATCGTTGAGGGAGACATGCACGACCGGGAGGTTTGCCTTGCCGGCCAGATCAGATCCGGGTCCTTCAGGTGATCTCCAGGTGGCCGACGCGACAAGCTCCCACGGATTGAGCCCTGGGCGCGCCTCGCCCGGCATGCGGAACACCGCGGAGCCGGCACCGATACGTTCGCGTTCCGCGTCGGTCACATATCCGGTTTCGTCAATGAACTCAGCAAACTGATCATTTGTCACCTCATGCACCTGCAGCCGGAAGGCCGCGACATGCAGCGGTTGCCTGCCTGCTTCCTCCCGGTATTGGGGGGGCTCATTGAAAGCGGCGATACCTGCCGGGACATCTGCAAACGTCCCGATCCCGGCCGGGGCCAGGCCGCATGCAGGATTGGCATCCTGGAGCCCGTGGGATGGGTCACTACAGCCAGCAGCAAGTCCCGCCAGCCATACAGCGACACCGCTGGTTCTCATTTTCCTTCAACCAGCTGCATCGCCATCAGGGCCATCACAGCCTCCGCTTCGGCCGGGCTGAGCCCCTGATCCTGCCGCAGGCGCCGCCAGCTCTGAAATCCTGTCGTCAGCTCGAGGGCGGCAAAGAGGATCTTGTCTTCATGAATGGCTTCCGGGAGAACTGACTTCAATGCTGCACGTTCGAGCAGCATGTTTCGGCGGTAATTGTCCATGAGATAGCCCGATACGAACCGGCGCAGATTGGCGACGACGCGAAACGGCATGATTTCCTCATAGATCGAGGCGCGCCGTTTGACGAGTTCTTCGAGGCGTCCCCGCCAGTGCCGGGATTGAAACGGGGTAACAACTTTGGGGAGCACGATACCCTCGATATATCCCGCAATCTCCTGATACAGCGTGTCCATGTCCTCAAAGTGGCGGAACACCGTGCGAAGCCCGACTCCGGCTCTTTCTGCAACGCTGGCGGCGCTAGGGTTCATGTCGCCCTCGCGAACCAGCTCCAGCATCGCTGATATGATCTGATGGCGGCTGCGTTCACTGCGCATTTTGCGGCCGTCTAGGGTTTCGGCAGGCTCGATGGTTCCCGGCAGCCGGATGATCTTTGGCTCTGTCATCGCTGATGATCCTTCTGCTTGGCCTTCATCCTGTCACGGTCTCTGCTAGCATCAGAACCGCGATCTGTAATCTATTGCCTCTGTGCCAGCCGGCAGGCTAACAACCAGCCCGTCGCGCGCAAGTGTCAGGCGGCCGCCGAACAGTTTACGCGCATCGCCAACGAAGCGGCGATCCAGAATATGTGACGGCAGGGGCGGCACGATATGGATGAGCACCAGATCGCGGGCTTCTGCCTCGCTGGCAGCGCGGGCGGCGTCGGCGGGACTGGCATGGTAGTCCAGAATATCGTTCAGGATCGTCGCAATTCTGGCGTTTCCGCCTTCCGTGGCCGCGGCGCTCATGGCGCGTACCATGTCAGGTTCCAGCGCTTCGTGGAACAGCACATCGACGCCCCGCGCGGCTGCAACCACGCCCGGATGAAAGACGGTATCGCCGCTGATGACGACCGACCGGCCATTATATTCGATCCTGTAGCCGAAGGCGGGTTCGACCGGGGCATGGTTCACGCCAAACACAGCGATTTCCAGCCCATCCGTCTCGAGCAGAATTTTCGGCGCCGCCGGTCCGGAAGGCAGGCGCACCTCGACCGCCCTGCCGCCGAAGCCTGCCGGGTCTGCGATGTCTGCCCCGTGATGCGCCGCGCGGTAGCCCGCGTCGATGCGGTAGGCTGCGTTGAAGCCGGCAACGACTTCGTCTGTTCCCACCGGGCCGGATACAGGCAAGGGCGAAGTGCGCCCGCCGCCGACCCAGGCCTGCATCAGGGTTTCGCCTAGTCCGTCAATGTGATCTGAGTGAAGATGCGTCAGGTAAATGCCTTCGATCCGGTCCAGCGGAAATCCCATGCGCGCCAGATTGCGTATGCCGCCGGAGCCGGTGTCGACAATATAGGCACGCTCGCCCGCAAGAATCCCAAGACAGGGGCCGGCGCGGTGAGGGTCGGGCAGGGGCGAGCCAGCGCCGCAGACGAAGACATGCAGGCCATCCGGCAGGTCGGCGCTGCGATCCCGGCCGATATTCTCAGCCACTGCGCGGCGGAAGGCCCATTCTGAGATCTGGGGCTGGAAGAGCCAGGCCGCCGCGACGCCGCTCAGGACGATAAGGCCGGCTGCCGTCAATGTCCGACTTAACCCGTTCATGTCAGGCCTCCGGCAGGTCTTGCAGAGCCGCTTGCGCGACCCAGAGCCGGTCCTGCCCCCAGGCTGCCGTGTCGCCGACCCGGACGCATGGCACGCCCCAGAGCCCAAGCGCCATCATCTCTGCGCGGTTTGTCTCAGCCTCAGCGCGCCAGTCGTCATTGTCCAGAACGCTTCGCGCGGCGCGCCAGTTCAGCCCGGCTGTTTCTACGATCCGGCGCAAGCCGTTGTCAGATCCGGCATCGACGCCCTCTGACCAGACGCGGCGCATGAAACTGAGGGCAAATTCGAACCCAAGTCCCTGCACCATTGCCCAGGGGAGGAGCGAATAGCCCCGTTCAACCGGACGCCCGACAGGGTCCGCAATCCGGCCAAAGGGGACGCTCGCCCGCCTGGCTTCCCGGGCGGTATCGAGGGTGAAATAGAGCTGTTTCATCCGCGGGACGGGCAGGCCGCGCATCACCATCGGCAGTACGAATCGCAACCTGAGCTTCGCGCCGTATGCGTCCGCAAGCGCCTTCACTCTTTCCGCTGAAATGTAGGAATACGGACTACGGAATGAAAAATACCAGTGCAGCTCGGCATTCGCTTTCCTGCCCTGGCCTGCCGGCATGGCAGCTTCCCGGTAAACCGGGGCGGCGCTGGCATGGTCATGACGCGCGCCCAGAGCCGAGAGGCGCGCCTCCAGATAATGCAGCCTGTCGAGGCCCCAATACCATTCGCCGCCATAATGGATCATGGCGCTCATGAAATGCCCGAGCGCAGCCCGCCTCGCTTCACCTGCCGCAAGGGTTTGGGCTGCATCGCCCGCCGCGTCCTCCGGAAAAGGCCCACCAGACCATAAAGCTTCGCCGATGGCGACCGCACGGTCCAGCCAGTTCATTGAGCCGGTCGCTGCCGCCAGAAGGCGCTGCGCCTCGGCTATGCGTTCATCCGATGGCTGCTGGCCGGGATCGCGAAAGGAAAAGCCTGACCTTCCTGCCAGGCGCGAGGCGTCAAGCCGGGCATAGGTCAGGAGCTTGCCGCGTTCCGGCGCCGCCCAGTCCGCTGGCGCCCCGACAAGATGCGGGCGGACGTCCACATCGTAGCGCGGCGCCATCGCCTGCAGCCCCTGTACGGCCAGATGCGAGTACGGGTCGTCGACCTGGTGGAAATAATCGGCCACATGCGCGCGGCCGAGCTGACGGCGGCGCGTTTCCGCGCGCTGGCGCAACGTTTCCTGGCGCTTGTCGCTCGTCAGATGGGCGGTGATGTTCGAGACGATGACGGATTTCAATGACATCCTGGCTCCGAAAATATTGACACAGTTTATGCCAATTATTTCGGGCCCGGCAAGCGGGAGATGCCTGAAGACTGCCCTGCGCGTTCAGGCGCCGCCCGTTTGCGCGATTGCACAGGTGCCTTGATGCGTGCGCATCTGTGGCGAGCCGTGAAATATCCTTTGACTTTCTGATGCTAACGGGCCATGTGCACGATGGTCTGGGCAATTCCGGTTGCCTTGCAGGGACAGCGTGAGCTGGCACGGCGGTTTTTCCGTCGAACCGAGGCCCTCCTTACAGACGCAGCTTTATCTCCTAAGCGCCCTTCTTCACGCGGGTCGTTCGAACCCCGCCACCCGCGCGCGTTGAACCGCGCCGGGCGCACAGTATTTCTGAAAGCAATCATGACCAGTTTCCAATCCTTCAGCTTCTCGGACCGCCTTGAGCGCGCCCTTATCGAGGCTGGCTATACGACCCCGACACCGATCCAGGCGGGTGCAATCCCGCTGATCCAGTCCGGCCGCGACGTGCTCGGCCTCGCCCAGACGGGCACGGGCAAGACGCTTGCCTTTGCCGCCCCCATTCTTGACCGCCTGTCGCGCAATTCGCGGCCTGCGCCCATGCGCGGGGCCCGCGCCCTTGTGCTTGCCCCGACGCGTGAACTCGCCGGACAGATCGCTGCATCGTTTGAAACCTACGCCGCCGGCCAGGGTCTGCGTGTCGTTATGGTTTGCGGCGGCGCCAAGATCGGCCCGCAGATCCGCAAGCTCGAGCGCGGCGCTCACGTACTCGTTGCCACGCCGGGCCGCCTGCTCGACCTGATGGAGCAGCGCGCAGTCTCCCTGCAGGATGTCGAGGTGCTGGTTCTTGACGAGGCCGACCAGATGCTCGACCTCGGCTTCATTCACGCCCTGCGCGCGATTGCCAGACAATTGCCCACCAAACGCCAGACGCTGTTCTTCTCGGCCACAATGCCGAAGACCGTCCAGGGCCTTGCCGCGCAATATCTGACAAACCCGGCGGAAGTGTCGGTGGCTCCGCCGTCCAGCACGGCTGAGAAGGTTGAGCAGCGCATCTGCTTCGTTGAGCAGTCGGAAAAGCAGGCGCTGCTGATCGAAACAATCCGCAATCCGGGCCTGCGCACCGCGCTCGTCTTTGTGCGGACCAAGCATGGGGCCGACGCGGTCGTGCGCCGCCTCGCCAATGCGGATATCGACTCGGTCGCCATCCATGGCAACAAGAGCCAGTCACAGCGTGAACGCGCGCTCGAGGCGTTCAAGG
Source organism: uncultured Hyphomonas sp. (assembly GCA_964409375.1). Lineage (GTDB taxonomy): Bacteria > Pseudomonadota > Alphaproteobacteria > Caulobacterales > Hyphomonadaceae > Hyphomonas. The sequence goes on along the minus strand of CAYPDA010000002.1, from coordinate 33,188 downwards.
GTGGCCGCGTGCCGGTTCTCGTTGCCACGGACATCGCGGCGCGCGGTATTCATGTCGATGGCCTGACCCATGTGATCAATTTCGATCTGCCTGAAGTGCCCGAACAATATGTCCACCGCATCGGCCGCACGGCGCGTGCCGGTCAGTCCGGCATCGCAATCTCATTCGTGTCGAAGGCCGAGCGGGAATATCTGCGCGCTATCGAGAAGCTGCTCGGTTCAAAACTAGCGCCGCGCCCGGCCGATTCGCCGGATGACATGAGCGGCGCCAGCAATGCGCGCCGTCCCCAGCAGGGCCGCCGCGGGGGCCAGTCGGGTCAGTCCGGCCAGCGCAATGAACCGCGCCGTCCGCGCGAAGACCAGGGCAGTGAGCGCAAGCGCAGTGCCCAGCCTTCCGGCGAGCGCCGCGACCCGTCTGAACGCACGGGCGGCGGCTTCGCACGCCGCGGCAACGCGTCTGGCGGCGGCAAGCCTGGCGGCGGCGGCCCGCGCCGGGGGGGGCCGGGCGGAAACAAGCAGCCCCGCGCCCATCGCCCGGAGCGTGCCGGCGCCTGATCCGTTCACGCATTGAATTTAAGTGCCCCGGTTTCATCGCCGGGGCATTTTTTGTGCACAGGTTCAGAACCAGTCTGCCAATGTCTTTCTACACAGTGCAGTCTCTCCGGCGGCATCAGGCGGCTTCGTCCCAGCTCTTGCTCAATCTGGCGGCGGCGTTGATGATGCCGACCATCGAATAGGTCTGCGGAAAATTCCCCCAGAGCTCACCAGTTTGCGTGTCGACATCCTCCGACAACAGGCCAAGCCGCGTACGCCTGGAAAGGACGGCCTCGAACATCTCGCGCGCCTTCTCCTTCTGTCCGATGCGCACGAGGGCGTCGATATGCCAGAAGGTGCAGGCGGTGAACGCGGTTTTCGGCAGGCCGAAATCGTCCTCGATGCGGTAGCGATATACGTGGTGACCCTCGCGGAGTTCGGCATCGACCCGTTCAACGGTGGCGACGTATCTCGGGTCCATCGGATCAATGAAGCCGATCTCGGCCATAAGCAGCACAGAGGCATCCAGCGCGTCCCCGCCGAAGGCGCCGGTAAAGGCGCCGCGCTTTTCATTCCAGGCCCGCGCCAGGATATCCCTGCGCATGATTTCAGCGCGTTCTGTCCAATAAGCCATGCGATCTTCCAGCTGCAGCACCGAGGCTATGCGCGCGAGCCTGTCACATGCGGCCCAGCACATGATGGCGGACGAAGTGTGCACATCTTCGCGGCCGCGATATTCCCAGATACCGGCGTCCGGCGTGTTGTAGACGGCGAAGGCGCGTTCGCCGACGGCCTCGAACTGTTCAAACTCGAGAGGTCCGGCTTTCTTGTGCAGCCGTTCGTCCATGAAAGCCTGGGCGGCGCCGAGGACAACATGGCCGTATACATCATGTTGAATGTGTTCGGCCGCCTGGTTGCCGAACCGGACAGGGCCCATGCCGCGATAACCGGGCAGGTGGCCAGGAATATCCTCTGTGAGCTGCTCTTCAAGTGAAATTCCATAGACAGGCTGGATATGTCCGCCCTGTGTGCGGGTCACAGTATTGCGCAGGAAGGCGAGATACTTCTCCAGAGTTCCCATGGCAGACAGGCGGTTCAGTGCCGTTACGCTGAAATACGCGTCGCGGAGCCAGCAGAAACGATAGTCCCAGTTGCGGATCGAGTCGGCGTGTTCAGGGATGCTCGTCGTCAGAGCCGCGACGATCCCGCCGGTTTCCTCGTAGACGCAGAGCTTGAGGGTGATAGCGGCCCGTATCACGGCCTCCTGCCATTCCGGCGGTGTGGCAAGGCGGCGTGACCATTCGCGCCAGTGTTTTTCGGTGCGGGTTTGCCAGTCTGCTGCCAGATTGCCTGGGGTTTCTGACAGGGACTCGTCCGGGCCGAGAATAAAGTTCAGGTCCCCGTCCAGAACGAACTCGGAGCCCTGCATGATGTAGGCAATCGGTGCGTCGGTCGTGACGCGGAAACCTGCCTCGTCATCCAGGAACCGGATGTGGGAGACCCCGCGGCGCGTCGGTATCGCTTTGGCGCCATGTCCCGTCTCGCCGTTCAGTACCAGTCTGATGCGCGGCATTCCGCGAAGCGGTGTGATCCGCCTGACCAGGCTTGTGGGACGAAACATCCGTCCCCGGTCTTCAAAGCGCGGTGCAAAGTCAGTAATGCGGATCGCAGAGCCGTCCTCGGCCTCAAGCAGTGTCTCGAGGATCGCCGTATTCCGATGATAGGTATGGCTCGCGGCATACTGGCCGGCCAGTTCAACGGCGAAGCGGCCCTGTCCGCCGAGGAGGCTGTCGAAAACAGGCTCCCCGTCCAGGCGCGGCAGGCAGAGCCAGTTGATTTCGCCCAGCTTGCTGACGAGGGCCGCAATCGTCCCGTTGCCGATGATGCCGAGTTCCAGACTGCTCATGCCAGTTCTTCCTTCAACCATGTCCACACATCCCCGGTATCCCCGAGCCTGTGCGGCGCGAGGCTTACCCCGCTGCCAACACGCACGGCGCTGCCGCCGAGTTCGAGGCAGACCGCCATGGCGTCTTCATCCGTCGTGTCATCACCCACCATCACCGGCGCGCGTCCTGCGAAGGGGGAGCGCATCATCAATTGCCGGACGGCGACGCCTTTGTGGACGCCTTGAGGCCGCAGCTCGAGAACCATCTTGCCATGCTGGAGAGCGTATCCCTTCGCCTCAACCTCCAGATTGTGAACGGCCGCTTTCAGCATTTCTTCAATCTCCGGGCAAGCACGATAGTGCAGGGCGAGCACGGGGCCCTTTTGTTCAAGACGCGTCCCGCCAAACTGCTGGCAAAGTGCCTGTGCGGCGGCAATCAGGCTTTCGGGCGCGCCGGGTAGTTCATGCGGTGGGTCTGTGCCTGGTGCGCAAATGTCGGCGCCGTGTCCGCCTGCGCGCCAGAAGTCGGATGGAACACGTGCGGCAAGGTCGCGAATGTCCCGCCCACTGATGATCGCGAGTGAGCCGCCGAGCTGGCGGCTGATGGCGCGAAGAAGTCCCGTGCCTCCGTCGTCCAGATACACCGTGTCCGGATCAGCTTGAATCGGTGCGAGAGTTCCGTCGAAATCGAGGAACAGGGCAGTACGGTGATCAAGGCGGGGGAGAGGCATGCAAATCCAGATGATAAGGAAGCCGGGCGCAGGCGGCCGGGGCGCAGCTTATGAGGCTGGCAGAAGATCGTTCAGGAAGGATTGCCGCCACCAGGTGATATCCTGCTCCATAACGACTTTGCGCAGCGCATGCCAGCGCGCGCGGCGTTCTTCAAGCGGCATGGTGAGGGCGATCCGGATCGTCTCTGCGAGGGTTGAACGGTCATGGGGGTTCACGATCAGGGCGGCGCGCAGCTGTTCAGCCGCGCCGGCGAATTCGGAGAGGATCAGGACGCCGGGGTCATCCTCCGGCTGTGCCATAACGAATTCCTTGGCCACGAGGTTCATGCCGTCGCGCAGCGGTGTCACGAGGCCGACGCGTGCGATCCGGTACAGGCCGGCAAGCTCGTTCCTTGTGTATGACCGCGCCAGATAGCGCAGGGGTATCCAGTCAAGATCGCCGTAGTCGCCGTTTATGCGCCCTGCGAGTTGGTCGAGTTCCAGGCGCAGGTCCCGGTATTCATCCACTTTGGTGCGCGACGGCGTGGCGATCTGGGTGACCGACACTATGCCATGCAGATCCCGGTTATTGTCGAAGAATTCGCCGACTGCCGCAAAGCGTTGAGGCAGGCCCTTGGAGTAATCCATCCGGTCAACCCCGAGGATGAGGGATCGGCCGTCCAGGAACTTTCCGATACGGGTGGCAGCGCTCTTTGCCTCTGCGCTGCCGGTCGCGGCTTCAAACGCTTCGGCATCGATGCCGATGGGATAAACACCGAGCTTCAGCGTTCGCCCAAAAACAGAATAGACTGCCCCCGCGCGCTCTTGCGCCCCGCAACTGTCGACGAGATAGCGGCCGAAATTGGACCGGTCCGTTTCGGCCTGGAACCCTAGCAGATCGTATTCACACATCGCGCGTGCGAGCCAGCTGTGTTCGGGCAGGGCCCGGAACATGTCCGGCGTGGGGAAGGGGATATGCAGGAAGAATCCTGTCCGGCCCTGCCAGCCGGCACGCCGCAGCGCATAGGCCATCGGCAGGAAGTGGTAGTCATGGACCCAGACCGCGTCGTCAGGTTGCAGTTCTGCGGCAACGAGGCCGGCAATCCGCTCATTCACAGATAGATAAGTCTGGAACGCCTCACGGTCGAACGTCGCCAGCTCGACGCGGTAGTGGAAAATTGGCCAGAGAGCGCTGTTGGAATAGACCAGATAATATCCGTCATACTCGCCCTGAGTCAGATCCGTCAGAAGGAAACTGACACCATCCTCGGAACTTTCGCGCCGGACGCCGGGGTCGGACGCGGCGATGTCACCGCTCCAGCCGGCCCACAAGCCGCCCGACTGTTTCAGTGCTTCCCAAACCGCAACAGCGAGGCCGCCTGCTCTGGCGCCGGGATCAGCCGCGGTTCTGTTCGAAATGGCAATCAGGCGTCCCATCGGCCCTCCAGTCTCGATGGAAGCTTAAGGCGCTCATGCTGCAGCGCAACCCAACGCGTTCAGGAAATGCCGACGCGCGGGTATTTTGGTGCCATTGGCCTTCGCCCGGCCACGCCGCGGGCGATGTCCATCAGTCTGGCCGTGGCGCCTCACCCCGGATTTCGAACGTCAGAGCCGCCGCGTAAGAATAAAGGTCAACATCGGCGTCTGCGGGCGCATGGGCCATGTGGCGAACCAGTAAGGTGTAGGAGCCCGGCAACAATCGTCCCAGATCCAGAACAGCGTTCGTATTCAAGGTCTCGGCCAGATTTTCTGTTTCGCGTCCGTAGGCAGGGACGAGCCTTATTTCATCGACCGGGCGCAGCCCCTTATCGTAGCGAATCTCGAACAATTGCTTCATGTCGGCTGTATGATCCGAAAGCGGACGAATTGTCAGGCGTCCTTCTGTTTTCTCCCTCGGATCTGCGGTCCTTGCACCGCAGGAGATTGAGGCTTCCGACACCGTCACGGCCCGGGAGGTCAGCACCGCGTGACGCGACGACGAGGCGCTCTCCTGCTGATCGGCCGCATCCAGCCGCTTGAAGCCGTCCTCCGTCACGGCCACGCGGCCTGTTCGGCCATAACGGACCCCGCTGGTAAGCCGGTAGGCTCCTGGCGTCTCGAGCCTTGCGACGAGACGGGTGATCGCATGATCAGACTGGACGTTGTCAAAGCCGAACCGCTCTCCCGAGGGTGTGAGGATGGCAAAGGCGTCAGAGCGCAGAGCCACCTCAGGGGCCGGGAACGCATCACTGAACGCGGCGACCGCGCCAACCGGGCCGCACGCTTCATAGTGAAATGAATCGGGAAGAATGAAGCCGACATGCGCCTCGGCTGCGCCGGCAGACATTCCAATCAGGATGGCCGCTGCGCCGGACCTCTGCGGCATCACTGCGCTCTTTCGATGGCCGGTATTGCGGCGATACGCGCCTCAAGCGGTTCGGGCTCAAAGGTCACAAACTGGCGGAGCATGGCCCGGCCTTCCTTTGTGAGTTGTAATGAATTGCCTTTCCCGGAGGCTACCCGGCCGGCAAGCTCCAGCAGAGGGTTGTAAAGCGCTTCAGTCTCGCCCTGGAGTGTCAGCCCGAAGGTGCGCGATTCTGCTTCGATCAGCGCCCACTCTTCCCGGATGCCGGCCCAGAAGTGACCGGTCGCGTCCCAGTAGTCCGCAGCGACGCTCACGGGAAAGTCACGGCTGCGGACATAGGTGTTGACGCCAATCTCCCGTACCAGCGGCGCGGGCGCGGCACCGAGGACAAGCTTGGTATTGTCCTGCTCATGCACCCATCCATCGGGCGTTATCACGTGCCGGTTGACGGCGTCGATGGCGTGATAGTCATTCCGGGTTGTCATATCGCGCCGGGGCAAGGGGCGCCATTCACGCTGCGGGGTCCACTCAGCAATCCCTGCCTCATGTGTCCAGGCGGCGACGGCGCCATAGCGCGGTGCGTCATCGACCTGAAATACGGTCTGGGACCATTTGCCCCGGCGCGCTGTTTCGGGCACCTCGCGCCAGCTCCAGGTGTTGCCGCCGATGAAGACGAGCACGCGTTCCGGTTCATACTGCCAGTCCTGGCGCCAATGCTTCACGGGAAAGGGATGGTCGCCGTCAATCACGAGAATATGCTGGAGGCTGATGAAGTCGCTTCGGTCCTCGATCACGCGGACAACTTCATATGCGCCCGACAGTTTGGGCGCTGTCTGCTTATATCCCGGCGCAAGGGCAACCGTTTCCCGGAAATCAAAGCTGACCTTGAAGTCACCCTCCATCGCCAGGATCGCGGCGCGGTCCTGTGCAAAAGCTGCCGCGTCGACGGGCACCGAGACATTTGATTCAATCGGCCGCGCCTGGGTCTCTGGCCGCTGAGACGCGCCAGCCGCGCATCCCTGCAAAAGCAGCGGGGCGACGGCTCCAACTGCCAGTCCGGCAAATCGGTTATGATTCAACAAAGCTTTTCCCTCCGGGTTTGAGCGGTGTCGGGACACTTCTTACTGAGAATAATAATGAGTTGCAATATCAATTCGAGTTTGGCAATGCTTCTTGAGAATTGTTCTCAAAGAAGGGTCTGCCCATGTTCTGCAAGCCTCATCCGTCCGCCGCACAGGCGCGTTTCAGATGTCCGGCATCGCGCCTGCTATTGTCCGCCTGCGTGCTTGCGGCCCTGGCCTCACCGGCAGGGGCCGATGAAGTCGTCCTGGACGATGAGCGGGATGAGCGGCGAGAAGACATCATCACCGTTTATGGTACCTCCAATCGGCTGCCGGTCCTTGATTATCCAGGGCAGGTCACCGTGCTCGGCCGCGACCAGCTGGAGTTGATCCAGCCGAGCACAATGTCTGACCTGCTCAGGGATGTTCCGGGACTTGAATTTTCGGGCGGGCCTCGCCGCACCGGGGAGACACCCAGTATCCGCGGTCTCGGGCGGGAGAATGTGCTGATCCTGCTCGACGGCGCGCGGCAATCCTTCATTTCGGCGCATGATGGGCGGTTCTTCCTGGATCCCGAGCTCGTTCAGACTGCAGAGGTGGTGCGCGGGCCGGCATCGGCGCTCTATGGCTCCGGCGCGGTGGGCGGCGTGCTCGCTTTCGAAACCGTTGATGCCGCCGACCTGCTTGGCGAGGGCGGCGCGGCCGGGGTGCGCCTGCGTTCCGCCTATCAGAGCGTCAATGAGGAGTGGCTCAGCACGGTCACGCTGTTCGGACGGCGCGGCGGTCTCGACGCGCTCGGCAGCTTCGGCGTTCGCAGTTCGGGGGATATTGCCCTCGGCTCCGGCGCAGACCTGCCATCGGACGACCGGATCAAGACCGGCCTCGTCAAGCTTGGCTACCATTTCTCCGATGCGCTATCGGCAGATCTCGCCTGGCAGGATTTCTCCAACCGCGCCGTAGAACCAAACAACGGGCAGGGCACCGGCAGCACCGGCGACCCCACCCTCGACCGGGATGTAGACAAGGACATCACGACAGAAACCTGGCGGGCTGGCCTCGCCTTTGCGCCACACTCGCCGCTGCTGGATGCGCGGGTGACAGTGTATAGGGCCGTTACCTCGGTCGGCGAGTTCGATGCCTCCGCCGACCGCACGACACTGCGCGAGATCGAGACCAGAGGCGCCGGAGTGCGCAATGCCTCGCGCTTTACGCTCGGCCCCGTCGATACGACCCTCACTCTTGGTGGCGACTGGTATGAGGATACGCAGACCGGTAGCGACACAGCAGCAACAGGCGGCATCCGCGGCGGCGTTCCCGATGGCAGCGCCGAATTCACCGGCATCTTCGCTCAGATCGAAGCCGGGATAGCAAGGCCCCTCGGCCTGCCAGGCCGGCTCATCGTCATCCCCGGCATCCGCCATGATGCGTACGAAAGCTCATCTGTTCTGAGTGAGCAGGCATCCTCAGACAGCCAGTTGTCGCCCCGCCTCGGCGCGAGTTATGCGCCCGCAGAATGGCTCCGCCTGTTCGCATCCTACGCCGAAGGCTTCCGCGCGCCGTCGCTGAACGAACTTTATCTCGAGGGCGTCCACTTCCCGGTGCCGCACCCGGTCCTGTTCAATCCCGCAATGGGGCGGTTCGTCTTCGTCAACAACAACTTCGTTGCGAACCCGGACCTGAAACCGGAATCAAGCGAGACGGTTGAAGTTGGATTTGGCCTCGATTTCTCGGAGATGATCACCAGTGGTGACCGGTTCCAGGGCAAGCTCTCCTATTTCGAGAGCGATGTCAGCGACCTCATCAACCTGAGCGTCGATTTCACTTATGATCCGGCTTGCTTTGCGGGTCCGCCCTATTTCCCCTGCACAGCGGGCACGACCAGTTCTGCGAATATCGACGGCGCCAAACTGCAGGGCTGGGAAGCCGAGACGTCCTACGAGGCGCCCCTCTGGTATGCGCGCCTCAGCGCCTCCATGCTTCGGGGGACGGACACTGCGACCGGCGGGGACATCGGCACGCTGACCCCGGACCGGCTCGCGCTGGATGTGGGCGTGAAACTCAACGAATGGAACACGCGTATCGGCGCGCGCGTTCAGCTCGCCGGTGAGTTCGAGCGCCGGGGCCTGTCAGGCTCCGCCCTTACAGTTGCCGAACGCCGCGCAGGTTATGCTGCGCTGGACGTATACGCGTCCTGGCGCCCCGAATTCCTGAACGGTGTACGGATCGATGCAGGGATCGATAACGTCTTCGACCATGATTATGAGCGTGTTTTCGAAGGGGTGTCGGAGCCTGGCCGGAACTTCAAGCTCGCTTTGGCCTGGCAATTGACGCATCAGGGACGCGGGCGCCCTGTGCTTGCCGATTGACAATCCCGCGGCGCCGCACGGACTAACTCAGCAGTTGCACGTCCTGCCGGTCTGGCAGGCCGGGCTCCTCGCGGGGATGCGGCAGATGTGGAGGCCATTGCGCGCCTTTGACTTACCGCGCCTTGGCCCGCGGGTGAACTGGACCTGCCAGAAAGGCAGCGGGGCCCTTAAGCCGCCGGAAGCTGATCCGGCGTTAAAAACAGCCGAGGTTCGCCTTCGCGCTTCCCCGGCTGTCTTGAAGGTGACACGGCTAGTCTCTGGTCAGGTCGCGTGCCGCGTCTTTCGCATCACCAGCGGCCTTGCGGGCTTCGCCTTCCAGCTTGTCGATCTTGCCTTCTGCTTCAAGCGACTTGTTGTCAGTGGCTTTGCCGGCGGTTTCCTTGACGCTGCCTTCAGCTTTCTTGGCAGCGCCTTTCAGATGTTCTTTGTCCATATCCGTCTCCATTGCGTTTGGTCGCAGTGTTGCAACGATCAATAAACGCATGGACACGGCGCAGGTTCCGTAAGTTTGCGGTCACTGAATCGCAGAATCTCTATACAGACTTTATCTTCAGACTCATTGTTTCCGGTACTTTTGCAAGGTGAACAGCCTTCACCTGGGCAAGGCATTCATCATGGGGCCGGTTGGTTTCTGCTCGTCCGGAAGACCTGGGGCAGGTCACCATTTCATGAGTTCGGCGGGAATTTCCTCCGTTGGCAGAACCGCATCGACATCCCCCGTCAGGATGGACCTGCGAGGCATACTCTCGGCCTCTGCGTCGCCGGGGTCCTGCGCAATGACGAACCTGCCCGCCCGCTTGACCGCATTGAGGCCCTTGCTCCCATCCTTGCCGGTTCCCGACAGCACAAAGCACATGGCGCAGGTTTATCGGTCTTTGGCCAGCCTCTTGAGAACGAAGCCGGACGAAAGCCACCCCGTGCGGTGTTCGGGTTGATCGGACACCAGGAGTTTATTGCCCGAGATTGAGACGTCCTGGCCCGGTGGGTTGATGTAGACGCAGTCGCGCTCGATCCGTATCTGGTGATTGATCTGGCGCACGGTCATAAGCGTGCTCGCCCCGAGGCGGGGATTCCCTCACGCTCTCTTGATCCGGCGACATGTGCTGGATCTGTACAAACGCCATTCCGGCCTTTTCGGGTACAGCCTCCAGCAGCCGAATGAAGGCGTGCAGCCCGCCCGCAGTTGCCCCGATGCCGACGACAGGGCTCGCGGCCCAGCCCTCAGCTGGGCCTGTTTCCGGGGACGGATTGCCGGGCATGGCCTAGGAGCGCGCCTCGAACCCATCAGCCTGAGCGCCTGTTCAGCACGGATATTCACCTGCACGGCCAAAATCAGAGCATGGACAGGTCTATTCCGCAATTGCTCACAGTCCCGCCCCTGGCGCGCAAGCGTGCATGTCAGACCAGGAAGCTCTTGAACAGCCAGTAGGCCAACAGCCAGAGCGTCGCATAAGCGGCCAGAAAACCAATCCGGCCCTGCAACAGTTTCGAAAGCCGGGACTTGTTCTCACGTCCGGCTGCGCAGAAGATTACGAAGACATACGCGCTGAACAGGCCGGCAAAACCGGAAAGCAGAAACAGGGTATCGCCAACAATTGAGGTGATCGAGGCCCCCTCGATCAAAAGTCCGAAAACCGGAAGGAAGGACAGGATGGCCCAGCCAGTGACCACCGGCGCGGCACAGGTCCAGAGAAGCAGCCGGGGTATGCTGACGCGGTCTTGTTCATTCATGATTGCCCTCCATCCGTTTGCACTTTACGAATGGCAGGCGCCAACAGACCGCATGCCAGCCTGCGGTGTGCTGCCGCATACGTGATTTGTCGCGCGCATCTCGTCCGGCAGCCGAGGTTCGAGGTCAGTCAAAGTGCGCCGGGTTGCTGCTTAATGAACGACGTGTCATCGCTCGTTGACGTGTTCTGTTCCCGAAGCCATGCGCCATAAATGCTGATGCCTTGCTCGCGGACTATTTCTGCCGCGGTCTGTTTGTAAGGCACGCCGCCGGCCGGGCCTCTCGCGGATCGTTCGCGCGCAAACGCCCGCGCCCGGATGGGCGAACACCCCGGCAGTATCCGGCTTGTGACTGCCTTGTCTGATTTCGCGCCGCAGGGCGAGAGGCCCGGTCTCACCCGGCCGGGCCGATGCGCCCTGACCCCGGCTACGTAACTTCCACAGTTATCAAGCGCGGCGCGGTCCGGTCTAACTGCGAGGCGCCGGGCCGGGGGCAGCGCCGCTGCCCTGTCTGCTGACGGCGGCGGAGCCCTTATCTTGACCAAGACTTTTCCCCAGACATCTGCAGGCATTGCCCCGTTCCACGCCCGCGCCACCCCGGAGGTCCTCGCCGAGTTCGGCGTCGATCCGTTGACCGGCCTGACGGATCGTGAAGCCGCCGACCGCCTCGCCGGCCATGGCCCGAACCGTCTGCCGGGGCCTAAGCCGCGCGGCGTATTCCTGCGCTTCCTCGCACATTTCCATAACGTGCTCATCTATGTCCTGATCGGGGCCGGGCTGGTGACAGCCTTCCTCGGGCACTGGATCGACACGGTGGTCATCTTCGCCGTCGTCGTCATCAACGCCGCCATCGGCTTCATTCAGGAGGGGCGCGCCGAGCAGGCGATGGAGGCGATCCGGGAGATGCTGACACCCCACGCTTCGGTCCTGCGCGGCGGCAACAGGGTGACAGTCGATGGCGAAGCGCTGGTGCCGGGGGACATTGTCCTCCTCGAAGCGGGCGACAAGGTGCCTGCCGATCTGCGCGTCGCTCAGGCCAGCAATCTTCAGGTGCAGGAAGCTATTCTCACCGGGGAATCCGTGCCCGTCAGCAAGCATACCGAACCCGCCGCGGCAGACGCGCCGCTGGGCGACCGGAAATCTCTCCTCTTCAGCGGCACGCTGGTCACGTCCGGGACAGCGCGCGGCGTTGTCATCGCGACCGGCCCAGCGACGGAAATCGGCCGGATCAGCGGGCTCCTCGGCGACGTGCAGACCCTGACCACGCCGCTCGTGACCCAGATGGCCAGCTTTGCGCGCTGGCTCACGGTGATGATCCTGCTGATCTCGGCGTTATTGCTGATCTACGGCTATTTCGTCGATCATTTCGAATTCATTGATGTGTTCATGGCGGTGGTCAGCCTCATCGTCGCCGCCATTCCGGAGGGCCTGCCGGCTGTGCTGACGATCACGCTGGCCATCGGCGTCCAGGCGATGGCGCGGCAAAACGCCATCGTGCGACGTCTTCCTGCCATCGAGACGATTGGTTCCGTCTCGGTCATCTGCAGCGACAAGACCGGCACCCTTACCCGCAACGAGATGGTTGTCCGCGCCGTTGTGACCGCAGCCGGAAGGTCCGAAATCGGCGGTGAAGGGTACGCGCCGAGCGGCGACGTGACGGGTTCGTGCCCCGCCGGACTGGCGCGGCTCGCCCGGGTCGCTGCACTCTGCAACGACGCCGGCCTGATCGAGGCCGGCGGCAACTGGCTGGTCGAAGGTGACCCGATGGAGGGCGCATTGATCGCGCTCGCCGGCAAACTCGGTATCAATCGTCCGGACGCAGAAGCGCGCGAACCGCGTATCGCCGAAATCCCGTTTGATGCGTCTACGCGCTACATGGCTACGCTGCACAGGCTGGAAGCCGGCGCGGCCCTCATCTGCGTCAAGGGTGCGCCGGAGCAGATCACCGCGATGGCCTCCCTCCAACGTGCCGCGGATGGAACCAGCGAGCCCGTCGACCGGGCTTACTGGCAGCGCCTCGGCGAAAAGATTGCCGGGCAGGGCATGCGCGTCCTGGCGCTCGCTGAGCGTCATGCCGACACTCTGCCCGAGACGTTCGGCCCCGCAGACCTTGAGGACGGCGTCACGCTGCTTGGCCTCGTCGGCCTGATCGATCCGCCGCGGGCCGAGGCGATCGAAGCGGTTGCGGCCTGTCACCAGGCCGGTATCGCGGTAAAGATGATTACCGGCGATCATGCCGGCACCGCCGCCGCCATCGGCCGGCAGATCGGTCTTGCCAATCCCGGCGAAGTGCTCACCGGCGCGGATCTGGACCTGCTCGACGATGCGAACCTCCAGACGCGCATCGAGCGCACCAGCATCTTCGCCCGCACCAGTCCGGAGCATAAGCTCCGCCTCGTGACAGCCCTGCAGGCGCGGGGGCTCAGCGTCGCCATGACCGGCGACGGTGTGAATGACGCCCCGGCGCTAAAGCGCGCCGATGTCGGCATCGCGATGGGCCGCAAAGGATCCGAGGCCGCGAAGGAAGCGGCAGATCTCGTCCTCGCGGACGACAATTTCGCCTCGATCGTCGCGGGCGTGCAGGAAGGCCGCACGGTCTATGACAACATCAAGAAGGTGATCAGCTGGACCTTGCCGACCAATGCCGGCGAGGCTGCCACGATCATGGTGGCGCTGATATTCGGGGTCGCTCTGCCGATGACGCCGGTTCAGATACTCTGGATCAACCTCATCACCGCGACAACGCTCGGCCTCGCTCTGGCCTTTGAGCCAACGGAGAAGATGTCCATGACGCGGCCGCCCCGGGCGCGCAGCGAACCGCTGCTCACCGGCGAGCTTGTCTGGCATATCTTGCTGGTCTCGGTGCTGTTTCTCGCGGGCATTTACGGCATGTACCTCTATGCGATCGGCCGCGACTATCCGGTCGAACTGGCACGCACGATTGCGCTCAATACCCTTGTCGTCTTCGAGATTTTCCATCTGTTCTTTATACGGAATATCTATGGAACTTCCCTTACATGGGGCGCCGTCAAGGGAACCAGATTCGTCTGGTTTGCTGTGCTGGCTGTCACGGCGGGGCAATTCGCCATCACCTATATACCGGCGCTTCAGAGCGTTTTCGGCACAGCTGCTGTGCCTGTCTTCGACGGCGTTCTGATTGTTGCGGCCGGCGCGGCATTTTTCGCGCTCATCGAGACAGAGAAGCAGATCCGGCTGCGGGTGGGTTATCTCCGTTTCGGGGAGCGCCATCAGGTCTCCAGCACGTAGCGTCCCGGCGCCGCACCAAGACCGCCCGGCACAATGCGTGGCGGCGCGTTTTGTCCGGACCCGGTCCTCGCCTTCAGCCAGGTCAGCCATTCCGGCCACCAGGAGCCCTCATACCGGCTGGCGCCCGCCAGCCAGGCCTCGGGCTCGACATGGTCTGCCTCCCCGACAACCTGTCCGGCAAAATAATATGCGCCGGATTTGCCGGGCGGACTGACAACGCTGGTGTTGTGCCCGCCGCCGGTCAGCACGAACGTTGTCTGCGTGCGGCCATGCAGTCCGATCCGGTAGACCGAGCGCCAGGGTGCAATGTGATCGCGTTCAGCGCCCAGTGCGAAGACCGGCACGCGGATGTCCTTGACCGCCACGAAGTCCCCCTCGACAGGGAACTCGCCGTGCGTGAACTGATTCTCCATGAACAGCTGACGCAGATATTCGCCGTGCATCCGCGCAGGCATGCGGGTGGCATCTGCAAGCCAGGCCTCCAGCGGTCCCGCCTGTCTTCTCCGTCCGAGCATGTAGCGCTCGACGAGGCGTGAATACACCATCTCATGCGCGCGCAGCATCGAGAATGTGCCGGACATGTTGCGCGCGTCCAGCGTCCCTTCGACATGCATCAGGTCTTCGAGCAGGGACACTTGACTTTCGTCAATGAACAGGAGGAGTTCACCTGCTTCGCGGAAGTCTGTCTGTGCGGCCAGCAATGTCAGCGAAGCGAGCCGGCCGTCGCGCTTCCGGCCCATCGCTGCGGCGGCAATCGACAGAATGGTGCCTCCGAGGCAATAGCCGACGCCGTGCACCGGCGCGCCCTTTCCGGCCTTGTGCACTGTCTCCAGAGCCGCCATCACGCCGCGGCTGCGATAGTCGTCGAAGGCCGTTTCGCTCTGTTCGGGCCCCGGGTTCTTCCAGGACATGATATAGACTGTGTACCCTTGTGCATTCAGCCAGCGGACGAATGAGTCCTCCGGCGTCAGATCGAGTATGTAATACTTCATGATCCAGGCTGGCACGATGAGTACCGGTTCGATATGCACGGTGTCTGTCAGCGGCGCATACTGGATCAGTTCGAACAGGTCGCTGCGGTAGACGACTTCGCCCTTGCTCGTGGCCAGCGTCTCGCCGACCCGCCAGCGCCCGGGCTCACGCGGTTCGAAGTGCCCGCCCTGCGCTGCGATATCCATTAGAAGATTGTTGAAGCCAAGCAGGAAGGTCTGGCCCCCGCTGGTCAGGGCCGCGTCCAGCACATCCGGATTGGTCCACGGAAAGTTCACCGGCGCGAATGCGTTCAGGATGGAGGTTCCCATGAAGTTCACCCGGCGCGCATGATGCTCGGCGACGCCGCGCAGGCAGGACGAGGCCGCCTGCCATTGCGCTTCGGCGGCCAGTTGCGACTGTGCCAGAAAGCTATACGGCGCCCGGCTCCAGCCGTGGCTGCGGAACCGCCGGTCGCCAGGGTCTGGCCGGAATGCCCAATCCTTCTGTTCGGCCGCGCCGGTGCTGGCGGCCAATGCGAGCAGCGCCTCCGACCAGCGCCAGCCAAGTTCGAGTTGCCGCGCGGGCGAGACCGAGAGATGGAACAGCCAGTCCTCCCAGGCCTGCAACGCCGCCCAGGGCGACTGGCCACCGGTCAGCCGTGCGAACCGACCACGCAGCCGCCGGTCGAGTTCGCGCAGCATGTCTTGCGTCGCATCCCCCGGCGCGCACGGTTCGAAGCTGTCTGCGTGCGTCCCGCGCCGGATTTGCTCAGGGGTCTGCGTCTTCAAGGGCGCGGCGTGCGGGCGTTTACTTCCTGGGGATTTCAAGCAGGCTGGCCGCTTCTTCGGCATAGTCGGACACGGCTTCGACGGCTGCCCGTCGCCAGACCTCCAGCAAATCCGCCGGCGTGCGGCAGGCGGCCAGTGCGGCCATCGTGCTGACATTCTTTCGCGCGCGCTCGGCCGCGAACTGGGCAACTTCCATCTGGAGCTCGCTCATGCGCCGGATGCCTTCGACGGACATAGGCACGCCGAGGCCCGAGCCGGCTGCGGGCCATATAGCGGCGGCCGCCTCGCCAGCGGCGTCGGTTCTGGGGGAAGGTCTGGCGCTCTCGGCCCTGGATGCGATGCGGGTCATGGGTGGGTCCTCCTGGTGTCTGCGCGTCTTCCGGCTCGTGCAGTACAAATACCAGTCTGAGCGAAATGACCCGCCGCCGCTATCCGGATAAATGCCTAGTCCGCGTCATCCGGCGCCGTTTTCTGATCGGGAACTGAGGATGTCCAGACAACCCCGCGCGATTTCCCACGCCTCATCGGCCGCGATCACGGCGATCCCGGCCTGACTTCCCGGCGCAGCGAGGTCTGCCGCGCCCGCTTCATTGGCCGCCGCATCCATCGCCGCACCTGTCCAGGCAAGCCCCTCGGCAATGCCCGCTCTTACAATCCGTGAATTCTCCCCGATGCCCGCCGTGAAGACGAGCGCGTCGAGGCCGCCCAGCGCCGCGATCATCGATCCGCATTCGCGCACGATCCGGTAGACGAACAGCGCGGCCGCCTCCTTCGCTTCGGCCGTGTCGCTTGCCTCCACGGCTCGCAGGTCTCCTGACACGCCGGAAACGCCCAGCAGGCCGGACTTCCGGCGCAGAAGGTCCGAAACCGCGTCGGGGCTCATCTGCTTTTCTTTCAGCAGGTAGAGAATGGCGCCCGGATCAATATCGCCGCTCCGCGTCGCCATCCCGATGCCGGAATTCGCCGAGAAGCCCATCGAGCAGGCGACGCTCCGGCCATCGAGCATGGCGCAGAGGCTGGCGCCGCTGCCCAGATGAAGTGCCAGGGTCCGCCGGTGCGTCCGGTCTGGAAACAGTTCAGGCAGGCGCCTCGAGATGTGCGCATAAGACAGGCCGTGATAGCCGTAGCGGATCATGCCTGCCTGCGTCAGCGCGCGGGGGATTGCGTAGAGCTGCGCCAGGCGCGGCTGGCTGCGATGGAAGGCTGTGTCAAAGGACAGCGTCTGGACAAGGCCGGGCCGGCTGGCGGCAAGCGCGCGGACCGCGGCAAGATTGTGCGGCTGGTGGTCCGGCGCCATGGGCGTGAGCGTCTCGAGATAGGCGAGGATCTCGGGCGCCGCTGGCCGGCTGCCCTCGATCTCCGGCCCACCCTGCACGATCCTGTGACCGACGGCGCCCACCGGCGCGCCGAGTGCGGCTTCGAGCGCGTCCAGCAGGCGCGGTGCCAGCGTATCAATGGCGAGGCTCGAGACATCCGCTTGCCCCGCGAAGCGCCCGGCGATATCCGGATCGGCCGACTTCGCCGACAGATCTGGCGCCCCAGGCAATCCGGAGAGATTCACCCGTATTAGCGCCTCTCCGGGCACGCCGCCGGCCACGGCCTGGTAAGCGGCCATCTTGATGCTGGACGAGCCGGTATTCAGCGCGGCGATCAGCACGGCGCTCATGCCTGCGCTTCCGCCCAGGTGAGATAGGCGGCCGCCAGCGCGCAGGACGCCGCCCGCTCGCGCGCGCTGTCCGAGCGGCTGGTCACGATGACTGGCACCTTGGCACCCAGGACAATCCCCGCCGCCGCTGCGCCGGCAAGATAGTCGAGCTGTTTGGCCAGCATGTTGCCCGCCTCGATGCCCGGCACGATCAGAATATCCGCAGCGCCCGCCACCACCGATACCAGCCCCTTCGATCTGGCCGAGTCCATTGAGATCGCGAGGTCCAGTGCCAGCGGGCCGTCCAGCCGGCCTCCCTTGATCTGTCCCCGCTCCGCCATCTTGCAGAGCGCGGCGGCGTCAATTGTCGAGGGAATGTTCGGATCGACGATCTCGGTCGCAGACAAGATTGCCGTCATCGGCGTGTCGATCCCGATCGCCCGGGCGAGGTCGATCGCATTCTGCACGATCCAGCGCTTGGTCGTCAGGTCCGGTGCAATGTTCAGCCCGCCATCTGAAATCAAAAGCAGGGTCGGCCAGGCCGGCGTGTCCATGACGAAGATATGGCTCATCCGGCGTTCGGTGCGCAGGCCGGCACCGCTTGCCACACAGGCGGTCATCACCTCGCTGGTAGGGAGCGCGCCCTTCATCAGCGCCGAAACACCGCCTGTCGCCGCGAGCCGTACCGCTTCGGCGGCAGCCGCGTGGCTGTGCGGGGCAGCCACGATCTCGATGCCGGAGAGGTCGATACCGGCGGCCCCTGCTGCCTCTGCGATCCGCCCGGCAGGCCCCACCAGAACCGGTTCGATCAGCCCCCGGCCGCGCCCCTCGATGGCACCGGACAATGACAGCCCGTCGACCGGGTGGACAATCGCGGTCCGGATGGCGGGCTTGCCGACCTTCGCGAACAGGCCCGCGAAGGCATGTTCCGGTTCATTCGCATCACGCAGGAGATCTTTCATGGGAGGGTCCTCGGGCCTGGTTTGCCACGCACCTTAGAGCGCGAAGGGGCCAATACCATCCCAATCTGTGCGGCCGATGTCTGGCGGGGTAATCCGAGGCCCGGCCCTCAGTAAGCCGCCGCAACATCCTTCAACTGGGTCCGCAGCTGCCGGCCATCGCCCTTGACGACCGTATCGACCTCATCATGCGTCGCGCGCCAGACAGGTACGGCCGCCTTAAGCACGGCCCGTCCGGCATCGGTCAGAATGAGCCGGCGGGACCGCTTATCGTCCTTATCCGGAACAACAGATACATATCCCATCCGTTCGAGCGGCTTGAGATTGGCGGTCAGTGTCGTCCGGTCCATTGCCAGAAATAGCGCTGCCTCGCCGAGACGCGGCGGATCAGGACGGTTCAGCGACATCATCAGGGAATATTGCCCATGGCTTATTCCGAATGGCGCCAGCGCCGCATCAAAGCGCCGGGCGAGGGCACGCGCTGCCCGCTGCACGGCGAGGCACAGGCATCGGTTGTAGACTTCCAGGGTCGTCGCAATGGGCAATTCCGGATCCATGACAAAAATAATACGTTGACATCAACATATAAGTCAAGGAGATAGGGGGCAGTGACCGGGGCAACCGGGAAGGGTGCTGGCGGTACCGGAGCGGCAGAGTCGGGCGCAAGTCACCAGACGAGAGATGGGAGAGCGCGATGCGGGAAGTGACGGCATTCAAGTGGCGGCTGGCGGCGCAACTCCAAGCTTTTGCTGCACACGAACCCGTTGAACCTGATCAGTAGGACGATGTCCCATGGCGGCTCTTGAGAAAAAAGTCCGTGTTTGTCTCTGGTTCCGGAAGGGCGGGGTCGAGGCGGCAAAGTATTATGTCTCACTGCTGCCTGACAGCCGGATTGACGGCGTGTTCGAACATGGCAATCGCGCCGATCCGATGGTGGTGGAGTTTACTCTCGGCGGCGTACCCATGATGATCCTGACAGGCGGGGACATGTACAAGCTTACCCCGGCTGCATCGATCTCTGTGCTGACAAAGGATCAGGCCGAGACAGACCGGTTATGGTCGGCGCTGCTGGACGGCGGCGGGCAGGAAAGCATGTGCGGCTGGCTCGAGGACCGTTACGGTGTTGCCTGGCAGATCGTGCCGGAAATCCTGCCGGCACTGATCAATCACAAGGACCGCGCAGCAGGCCAGCGGGCGCAGGCCGCCATGATGCAGATGCGCAAGATCGATATCGCCGCCCTTGAAGCGGCCTTCGCAGGTTGAAAAGGGAGAAATCAGTATGTCGATGACAAGAAAGCCCGTGGCAGAAATTGCCGCGGAGATGGGTGTCGGGCTGGTGACCCCGCACCTGACCTGCGACGGCGCCGGTGAGGCGATCGAATTCTACAAGGCTGCGTTTGGCGCCGAAGAGATGATGCGCTTGCCAGGCCCGGACGGGCGTCTTCTTCACGCGGCGATCCGCATCAATGGCTGCATGATCATGCTGAATGATCTGTATCAGGAGATGAACGGCCACAGCCCGAAGACGCTGGGCGGCACGCCCGTGACAATCCACCTGATGGTGGACGATGTCGATGCTCTCGCCGCGCGGGCGCAGAAGGCGGGCGCGAAGATCGTGATGCCCGTGGCAGATCAGTTCTGGGGTGACCGCTACGGTGTCCTCGAAGATCCGTTCGGGCATCACTGGTCGATTGCGACGCCGGTCTGGCCGCCGAAATCGCCCGAGGAAATGGATGCGGCGGCGAAGGCTGCCATGGAACAGATGCAGTAAAGGAGCGGTGGCAATGAGTTATGTGGATGGTTTTCTGCTGGCGGTGCCGACCGCCAACCGGGACGTTTACCGCGAACATGCAGAGCAGGCCTGGCCCATGTTCAGGGAATCTGGCGCACTGGGCATGGTCGAGGGTTGGGGCGATGACGTGCCGGACGGCAAGGTCAACTCGATCAATTCGGCCGTCATGCGCAAGGTAGACGAGACCGCCGTCTTCTCCTGGGTCACCTGGCCGGACAAGGCAACGCGGGCGGCCGGCTGGCAGAAGATGATGGCGTCCGGCCCGCCGGAAGGCGCAATGCAGAGCATGCCTTTTGATGGGTCCCGGATGGTCTATGGCGGCTTCGAAACCCTGCTCGGCGATGTGCGCGCCAAGGTTGGCTATGTCGATGGCACCGTAATGCCGGTACCCGCCGACAAGCGCGGCGCCTACACCGCAGCTTCGAAACAGATGGCCGATCTCTTCCGGGAGCATGGCGCAATCTCGGTGGTCGACTGCTGGGGCGACGATGTGCCCGAAGGCAAGGTCAATGATTTCCACGGCGCCGTTCTGCGCAAGCCGGACGAGGCGGTCGTGTTCTCCTGGATCAACTGGAAGGACAAGGCTGCGCGCGATGCCGGCTGGGAAAAGCTGATGGCCGATCCGCAAATGCAGGAATTCGGTCCGCATACGGTCGGCGTGGATATGAGCCGGATGATCTTCGGCAGCTTCACGCCGCTCCTGGACGTCTGAAATGAAAGGGGCCGGAGAAAGTGCTCCGGCCCCTGATCCTGCACGAAAGCGCGTCAGAAGCTGACATCGATCCCCGCCCAGAGTGTGCGCGGCTTGCCAGGCCGCGCGCCGGAGGGGAGGAACCCGGTATTGTAGACCTCGTCGAAGGCGTTCTCGGCGGTCAGTTTCAGCCGGATCCCTTCGCGCACTTCATAGGAGCCCGACAGGTCGACGATGGTGCGGGCATCCACCCTGTTGTCCGGCGCAATCGATCCGCTGCCGACGCGGGTGCGGGTCTCGCTGGCATAATTGATCAGGGCGCCGAGGCGCAGCGCGCCCGTCTCGAACCCCAGGTCTGCTGTCAACTGGTGGGTCGGCAGATAAGGCAGGTCATCGCCCTTCGTTACCGTTCCCCATGCGCCGTAGGCGCTGGTGAAGCTTGAGCCGAACTCGCCGTCGGAGAGGGTATAGATCAGCGTGACGGGCAGTTGCACGCGGCTGAGCCCGAGTGCCTCATGCGCCGCAAAGCCAAAGCTGGCCTAAAGGCCCTGTACGCGCGCCTTGCCGCCATCAAACTGGTCGCCGATGTTGCAGTTGCCGCCCGTCGAGGCGGTGCAGGTGCCAACCAGGTTTTCATAATCATTGTAGAAGGCTGTCAGCTCGGCGTTGATCGCGCCGGCGCCGTAGCGCAGACCGGCTTCCCAGTTGACCGATTCTTCGGCCCTGGCATTCGAGCCGGGCGAGGGGTTTGCGAATCCCTTGTGCGCCCCGGCGTACAGCGCCAGCCCGTCATTGACACGGTAGAGAAGGCTTGCGCCCGGAATCCAGACCTGGACCGAATTGGCGGAAACAGCCGGTGTTCCTGCCCGCGCAGGATCGGACGTGCCGTAATTTACCTGCTTGAGATCGATCGATTCATACCGCACGCCCGGCGTGAACACGAACTGGCCGAAGCGCATCTCATCGCGCACGAAGAAGGACCAGGCTTCGGCTGATCCGATCCGGTTGTCCTGTGATCCCGGCGCGCCGGGGCCCGTCAGTACGAGGGTACCATTGTCCATCCGGTAGCGATCATCCTGCTGGAACCGGTCTTCGGAATCCTCATGGTAGCGAACGGACACTTCAAGTCCGTGCTCGACGGGTCCGGTGACGACATCAAATCCGAGGACGGACTGAATGCCCGTCGCCTCATAGACCCGGTTGTTGCTGCGAATGCGCAAGGCGCCATCGGCGCTCACAAAGCCAGCCGCGCCGACGAGGTTTGCATAAGCGATGGGAAACAGCTCGGGCGAGCGCAGCACATTGCTCAGCGAGACGTTCGCCGTCCCGGCATCTCGCACATCCTGCAGCTTGTACCAGACGCGCTCGGTCTCGGTCCGGTAGACCGTCGTCGTCAGGTCAAAGCCGCCAAAGTCGATCCGGTGCGCTGCCTGGTACAGGGTGTGGTCAGCCCGGATATTGTCGAGCTGGCTGCCATTGTAGCGGCGATTGGGGCTCGCCGCGAAATCCGCCAGCGTCAGGCCCAGATAGGTTTCGTCTGAATCCTGGGCCGAGGTCTGGAACTTGAGGTCGAGCTGCTGGGGCAGGGCAGCGCCGGGCTGGGTCCGGACAACCAGCTTGCCGACGAAATCATCTATGCTGTAGCCCGTGCCGCCCCCGTTATCGAGCCGTTTGAAACCGCCGCTCGCTTCGTGCAGGTATTCGACCAGCCCGCCGAGTTCCAGCGTGCCGGCATCGGTGAACCCTCCGACATGGCCCAGCGCCCTTACACCCTTGTCGCTGCCGGCTGCGAGCGAGAGGCGTCCGCCAAAATCTTCCGGCACGGGCGTCGAGAACATCTGCAGGGTTCCGCCTACGGTGCGCGGGCCATACTTGATCGCGCCTGCGCCTTTTACGACTTCGACCGCAGACATCCGCGCCATGCTCGGGAAGTAATAGGCGGCCGCAGCGGAGTAGGGCGCCGGCGCGATCAGGATGCCGTCTTCCATCAGCAGGATGCGCTCGGACCGGTCGCTGCCAGAGCCGCGAATGCCGATATTGGGGCGCAGCCCGTAGCCTTCCTCGTCCTGAACATAGACGCCGGGCGCGAGGCGCAGGACCCGTCCGATGTCGGAATAGTCGAAGCGCTCCAGCGCTGCGGCGTCGATATAGGTCACAGCCCCGGCGACCTGCTCGGCCTTTTCCTTCGAGCCCGTCACCACGATCCGGTCGAGCGCGAGGCTGGCTTCATCCTCTCCTGCGGCGGTCTGCTCGGCAAGCGCCGGGCTGGCCAGCAGCGCACAGAATGCCGCTGACAGGAGGAGGTGGGTGGGGCGCACCGCGGAGAGAGACATGACAGGTATTCCTTTGCATCGGCTGGACGGTCGGCGCGGCGCGGCCGCACACTGGCCCTTCACTTACCAGCCCGTATTGAGATTGCAAATGATTTTCATCCGCGACAATTGGGGCGGATCAGCTGTGTGATCCGGGTGCAAACAGGTCAGCCTCGCCACAGACAGACGGGCGCCTTAAGTCTTTGTTCTTGTGATAAAATCAGGCGAGGCGGCGGGAGATTTCCGCCGCGCGATCGGCGCCATAATCCGGCACCAGAACCCCGAGCAGGCGGATAGCTTCACCCGCATCGTGGCGCCTCGCGGCATCGATCAGCTGCATGAGCTGTATCTTGGACAGATCGCCCAGATACTGTTCGCGCGAGACGCGCATCACGCCGTCGACCGGTGTACCCTGCAGGGCTTCATGCGGGTAAGTCAGGCTTTCATGCAGCTTTTCACCGTCGCGCAGGCCTGTGGTGACGATCTGGATGTCGGTGCCAGGCACCTTGCCCTTCAGCCGGATCATGGTTTCGGCGAGCTGTCCGATGGCAATCGGGACCCCCATGTCGAGGACGAACAGCCCGGCAACGCCCCGGTCGGTCTGCAAGGCAGCGGCCTGCAGAACGAGCGCCGAGGCTTCCTCGATCGTCATGAAATAGCGCGTGGCCTTCGGGTCGGTGATCGTCACGGGGCCGCCCTGCGCAATCTGGCGCTCGAACAGCGGCACAACGGAGCCTGACGAGCCCAGCACATTGCCAAAGCGCACCATGGCCCCGATCATCCCGGATTCCTCGATAATGTTGGACAGTGCGAGTTCAGCCAGCCGCTTGGAAGCCCCCATCACATTGTCGGGATCCACGGCCTTGTCGGTTGAGATGAAAACGAACTGCTTGGTCCCGCAGGCGGCCGCCGCGCGGGCGACAGCTTTTGTGCCCGCAACATTCGTCAGCAGCGCCTCGCAGCTATGGCGCTCCATCAGGGGCACATGTTTCAGCGCCGCCGCATGGATCACGATGTCAGGCCGCGCCGACTGGAATATCGCCGCCATGCGCGTTTTGTCGCGTATATCGCCGAGTAGGCAGGAAAGCTTGAGTGAGGGGAAGCTCCGTTTGAGCTCCATTTCAATCTGATAGAGGTTGAACTCGGAGTATTCGATGATGATCAGTTCCGCCGGCCCTTCAGCGGCGACCTGCCGGGAGAGTTCGGAGCCGACCGATCCGCCACCCCCGGTCACAAGCACGCGTTCGCCCGCGAGCAGGCGGTTGACAGGCGCCTTGTCGAGCCGGCGTTCCGCCCGTGCCAGCAGGTCAGCCGGGCGGACAGGCTCCAGCGTCTGGGCCGTCTCGTCATGGCCGAGGGCCATGATCTCGGCGCCGTGATTGGATGTGACATCCAGGACATGCAACATGATTTCCGGCGTCCTCGCAGGCCCCGTCAGCGCGACCCATGGGATTTCGCCATAGCGAACCTTCAGAACATCAATGACATCGCCAAGCTCTCGCAGGCTGCCCAGGATCGGCACGCCGCGAACCGCGCGTCCAGCTTCCTGGGCATCCATTTCGATCAGGCCAAGTACGCGAACGGCCCGGCCGGATTTCTGTGTCTCCAGCCGGCGCATGACGTCCACCCAGCTCTCCGGATCTCCGAGGAGCAGTATGGGCTGGCTCAGTTTGGGCAGGGTCTGGAAGATCTGCATCGGGCGCTGGGTCGAGCGCCAACGTGCGATCATGCGGCCGACGAACAAGGCCGCTGTCCAGAAACCCACCGCCATCAGCAGGGATGGCACCGGCGCGATCAGCGCGCCGTTCAGGATCACCATTACCGGAAGGTAGAACAGGACTGCCAGACCGATGACCTGGACAAGACGCCAGGCGTCCGGCGCGCCCATATGCCGCCAGACTTGCCTGTGAATGCTGCCGAGTACCAGCGCGGAACCGGCCGCCAGCATGAAGGCGCCCGTTGCGAGCAGCCAGGCGGCGGTCTGGAAAGGTTCGCCAAAACTCTGTGTGAAATAGGTGTCCAGATGGGCGGCCGTCATGGCGCATCCGGCCATGACGATATCGAACGTGAGTGTAAGAGCCATGGCACGCCGGGCGGCGTCTCTGGGTTTCACGTCCTCTACTCCTCAACCGATACCGGTGCCCCCGACGGCTACGCCTCTACTGCCACCTCTAACCGCGAATGCAAAGCGCTTACGTTCGTCCGAAAGGGGAATTTTTTGTAACATGGTGGGCCCGGCAGGACTTGAACCTGCGACCAGACCGTTATGAGCGGTCCGCTCTAACCAACTGAGCTACAGGCCCTTCAGGTGTCGTTTAAGCGCCGCGGCGTTGCCATGCAACGGCCTTGTTCGGGGTTGAAGACAAGCTTACCCTCTGTTGAGGCTTTTGAGGAACTGCTCATGAAACATGCAACAGTGTCAGTATTTGCGCTGGTTCTGGCCATGGTCCCCGGCGCCTGTGCTCAAGGGGCGGCCGCCCTGTCCGCGCCGCAGGGACCGGCGAGCTTCCACCCCAATTCCGTCCAGCCGGAAACAACCCTGCAGATCTCGGCTGAGGCCCGGGTTAACCAGGCGCCGGATATCGCCTACATCACGGTCGGAGTGACCGAGGAGCGCCTCACGGCCGGCGATGCGATGGCTGCCCAGTCGGCGGCCATGAACGGGATCTTCGAGGCCCTTCGTGCAAGCGGCGTTCAGGACCGGGACGTGCAGACGTCCGGGCTCAGCCTCTCGCCGCGCTATGACTATATCGATACGGCCGGGCCCGCCGGCCGGCGCCAGGGCCAGCAGCGTCTCGCAGGCTACGTCGCCTCAAACCAGGTTACGGTGCGGGTTCGCGACCTCGACCGGCTGGGTGCCACGCTGGACCGTCTGGTCTCGTCCGGCGGCAACACGGTTTCCGGCATCCGGTTCGCGATCGATGATGACAAAGCCCTTCGCAACGAGGCCCGTGCCACCGCCATGAAGGACGCCGTTGCCAAAGCCGAGCTCTACGCGGAGGCCGCCGGTCTGCGCGTCGGCCGGATTGTGACGATCCATGAAGGCTATGAAGCCGGTCCGCAGCCGCAGATGGCCCGTATGGCGATGGAAGATGCGATGCAATCCACGCCCATCGCTGGCGGCGAAGTCGGCATCACGGCAAGTGTCAGTGTCCTGTTCGAACTGACGCGCTAGGCGGGGTCAGACATAGCCTTCTGCCAGAAGGTCCTTCATGTCGATGAGGCCGAGCGGTTCACCGGCCTCATTGACGACAAAGGCGTTTGAAATCCGGTTCTCGCTCAGGCGCTTGATCACCGACAGCATGCGCTCCGCCGGCTCGATCGTGCGGGGATCGGCTGTCATCACCTCGCCGGCTGCGCCGCCCGCCTTGCCTGCCAGCATCGCCCGGCGCAGGTCGCCGTCCGTGACCATGCCGATCAGCCGGCCAGCTGGCCCGGTTACCCCGACGCAGCCCTTGCGCCCTTCCGAAATCGCCAGTACCAGCGCCTCGAAAGCCGCACCGGCATCGACCAGCGGCATCGGCTCGCGGCGATCACGCACATAATCTCCCGCCGTCTGCAGTGAGCGGCCAAGTTTCCCGCCGGGATGCCGGAAGCCGAAATCCTCGCGGGAAAAGCCGCGCCGCGCCATCAGCACGATCGTCAGCGCATCGCCCAGCGCCAGCGCCATCGTGGTGGAGGAGGTCGGCGCCAGTCCGTTCGGGCAGGCTTCAGGCATATCCGGGAGTTCGAGCACGACATCGCTGTGCCGGCCCAGCGTTGACTCCGGGGCCCGCGTCATACCGATCAGGCGGATATCATTCGACCGGCAGAAACGCATCAGGTCGATCAATTCACGGCTCTCACCCGAATAGGAAATCGCGATCACCACCGAGCCCGGCATGATCATGCCGAGATCGCCATGGCTGGCTTCGGTCGGGTGCAGGAAAAAGGCAGGCGTCCCGGTCGAGGCGAGGCTGGCGGCAATCTTCTGGCCGATATGGCCGGACTTGCCGACACCCGCGACGATCACGTGCCGGTCGGTAGACAGGATCAGGTTCACCGCCTCGCCGAAGGCGGGACTGAGCGTGGTTTCGAGTCTCTCGAGGGCGTCGCGTTCGATTCGTATCACTTCGCGCGCCAGCGCAAGGTCAGTCTGGGTGCTCACGGGCAGGTGCCTCCGGTCGCGCGGGTTCGGGCCTGCCTTGTGCAGAAGGCTGCTTGCTTCTTCAAGCCCGCGAACCAGTCAGGCAGGTCTCAGCGCCGGCGGACCTGGCGGTTGGTATAGTCGGCGACCTTGGAGTTGGCGGCAGCGCGGGCCAATTGGCTGGCTTCGTAGTCAGAGACTGAAAAGCCTTCAAACACAGGCGATTCAGGCTGCGGGACGGCCGGCGCCGGCGATGCGAGAATGACGGGCGCGCTGCCAGCTTCATAGACAGGTGTCTTCGCGATTTCGGATGGCGCAAAGGTCAGCACATCGGGTATGGTAAAGTCTACGGCCGCGTCGGCTTCAGCCTCAGTTTCAGGCGCGGCAGACGGCACGGCCGGATCGGCTGCATCCCCTTCAACGACCTCAGAGTGCAGGGTGCGGCCGGCTTCGGCATTCTGCTTTTCAAGGATTGCGCTGAGCGGCTTGCCGTTCAGCATTGGCTCGGCCGCAGCATTCGGGTTCAGCTGCGTGCGAACGGCGGCAAAACTCACCGGTCTCTGCGCCGGATCAATCAGGTCCGGTGACTGGCCAAGGCTGGCGAAAGCGGCTTCGACCAGTTCCTCAACATGTGCGTTGCGCGAACGGGCCGTTGCGCCCCCGAGCATAATCGCGATGACGCGGCGATCGTCCCGGACAGCGGACGTCATCAGGTTGAAGCCGGACGCGCGGGTATAGCCGGTCTTGATGCCATCGACCCCGTCGAGACTGCGAACCAGTTCATTGTGGCTGCGATAGGTGGTGCCGCCCCAGCGGAAGTGCTGGTTCTGGAAATAGTGATAATGCTGGGGATGGTTGTCCATCAGCGCGTCGGCCAGGATCGCCATGTCACGAGCTGTCGAGATCTGGGCCGTGTTCGGCAGGCCGGAAGCATTCCGGAAAGTCGTGTTCATCAGGCCAAGTTCGCGGGCCTTCTCGGTCATGCGGCCAGCGAAAGCACGTTCGGATCCGGCAAGGTATTCGGCAACGACCACGGCCACGTCATTCGCTGACTTGGTCACCAGCGCATAAATCGCGTCCTCGACACGCATCCGGTCGCCCGGGCGCAGGCGAACATTCGAAGGCGGCTGGGCGGCTGCGGTGCGCGATACCGGCATACGGTCGGTCAGCGTTACTTCGCCGGACTCAATCGCATCGAAGAGCATGTAGAGCGTCATGACCTTGGTCAGCGAGGCGGGGTAGCGCGGATCATCTTCATTGCGGGCGTGCAGGACTTCGCCGGTGTCGGCATCAATCACGATGGCAGCATATTTTTCGGCATGCGCGACCGGAGCAACTGCTATCGCCGAAACGGTGATCGTCGCCGCGAGCGCAGTTTTGTAAAGTCCTCCAGACCACAACTCAAATGCCATAGGGGATTCCTTCCTGAAAAGTACAATTCACCCCCGGCTCACCCGGTGAAACTAGAGTCAGCCATCATTCTTGACTACAGATTAACGCAGGATGACCGGTCAATCATTTGTCATGCTGCGTGGCAATGCAAGCGGCGTGCAAATTGATTAATGCTGCACCGCACAAAATTTATTGCAATGGCGAAGTTTCTCTGCTATCCATAAGCCTATCCATCCGCACCTTTCCGTCACTCCGAACCATCGAGAAGAGGTTACCCAATGGCCAAAGCCGCAACCAAGACCGCACCCCGCGCCAAAGCCGAGGCGTACACCGCTGAAGCCGCCACCAAGACCGTCGAGAAGAATGTTGAGGTCGGCATGGAGCAGTTTGCTGGCATGGCCTCGAGATTCTCCGAGTTCGCCGAAGGCGGCGTCAAAGCGATGAAAGACAGCGCCGCGATGTCGACCGAGATGGTCCGCGAGATCAGCAGCCGCAACATGAACTTCATGACCTCCGCCATGGAACAGGGCGTCGAGCTGTCCCAGGCGCTCGCTTCGGCCCGCGACCCGCGCGAGATCTTCGAGATCCAGTCGGTCTTCGCCAAGTCGATGCTGTCGGCCTACACCGCCGAGATGACCGCTCAGACCGAACTCTGCATGGGCGCCTGGCGCGAAGCCGCCAGACCGTTCATGGCGTACATGCCGAAATAAGCCTTCCGGTTCGGCGCAGCGGCAGGCTGCCCGGACGTAGAGTGCGTATACACTGCGTAAGGAGGCCGGGCCGGCTGGTCCGGCCTCTTTGATTCGTCTCTGTTCTTCAAGCCCCTTCGCCCCCGCCGCGAACCGGTTTATCCTGCCGAGTCGAAGTTCGCTTCCGGGGGACGCAGATGACACGGGACAGCCAGGGAAACCATCTACCGGGCGCCAGCGACGCGGCGGCGGTCCTGTTTGATCTGTCCTGTCAGCGCTTCGCGCGGTTCTGCGGCGATCCGCTGGTCCCGCTTGATGACGCCATTGCAGATTCGCCCGCGTTCGGCATGGCGAAAATTGCCAAGGCCTGGATTTATGTGATGTCCACCGAGCCCGGAGCGACCGCGGGCGCCAGGCGAATCCTGCGCGACCTTGACCGCGAGGGCGCCGCAAATCATCCCCGCGAGACGGCTCATCGCCGCGCACTTTCCGAAGCCGCGGCCGGCAACTGGACGCTTGCCGCCCGCACGCTCGACCTCTGGTCTGCCGCGCAACCGCAGGACTTCCTCGCTTTGCTCGCGGGCCACCAGACTGATTTCCTGACCGCAAACGCGCGGAACCTGCGCGACCGGATCGCCCGCGCCCTGCCGGCCTGGGACCGCCTGCCGGACAGATCCTTCCTGCTCGGCATGCTGGCCTTCGGACTTGAAGAGACGGGCGACTATGAGCGCGCCGAAGCGACGGGCCGCGAAGCGCTCGAGGCGCAACCCGAGGATTGCTGGGCGCATCACGCCGTCGCGCATGTGATGGAGATGCAGGGCCGCGCCGAGGAAGGCCGCGACTTCATCCGCCGGCGCCGCGCCTTCTGGGCGCAGGACGACAATTTCCTCAAGATCCACAACTGGTGGCACCTGGCGCTCTGCCATCTCGAGCTTGGCGAGTTCGACGCTGCCCTGCAACTCTATGACGAGGAAGTCCGCACCGGGGAAAGCGGCGTCGCCGTGAACCTCGCTGACGCCTCGGCGCTGCTCTGGCGGCTTCACGTTCTCGGCGAAGATGTCGGCGAGCGCTGGGACGAGATCGCCGACGCCTGGACCCAGCATGCCGACGGGCGCTGTTATCCTTTCAACGATATGCACGCCGCGATGGCTTTCATCGGTGCAGGCCGGCGCAATGATGCGCTCGACCTGCTGCTCGCTGCCGAAGGCGCCGGCCCCGGCGAGATGCGCGACTGGATGGCCGCGACCGGCCGGCCGATTATTGAGGGCCTCGTCGCGTTTGATCGCGGACAGTATCGCGAGGCGGTCGAACGGCTTTTCCCGGCGCGCCAGATTTATGGCCGCTTCGGCGGTAGCCATGCCCAGCGCGATGTGATCGACTGGACCCTGACAGAAGCCGCCATTCGCGGGCAGATCGACGGCGTCGCTCAGGCGCTCGCCGCCGAGCGGCTATCGCTGCGGCCCTATAGCCGGATCAACCGGTCCTTCGCCGGACGCGCCGCCCTGGAGACATGACACCCCATGACCGACTTTCTGGATTTTCAATCCCTCGAACGGCCCGCCTCACCGAACACCGCGCTGATCGCGCCGCCCGGGGTCACCCCTCAGGCGGCTACAGACGGGCCTGCCCCGGAGTTCGCGCGCTCGCCGCAGGAAACCTTTGACCGCCTGCGACAACTCGTTGAGGCCCGGCGCGACTGGCAGGGTCTCGCCGCCGACCCCGGTAAGCGACGCCTGCGCTTCGTGGCCGTCACGCCGCTTTTGCGCTTCAAGGACGATGTTGATATCATGGTGTTGCCAGTGGCCGGAAATCCAGACCGTTCAACGCTTGCGGCATATTCCCGCTCACGCCTTGGCTATTCGGATCTCGGAACAAATCTGAAGCGTCTGAAAGCCCTCAACAACGATCTCGCACTGCCATGAAACCGGGCAGGGCTGGAATAAGAGGGTAAATACATCTTCAAACTCGGTCAGGAACGTATATCTTGGAGAGCATGAGCAGAACTTTAGACCTCATTCGCATGAGCGGACCGTCGATTCCCGGAGGGCCGGGGGGCGGCCAGCCTGGAGATGACGATGGCACGGGTTTCGACCTGGCCACCGAAACGCGGGTGCGCACGAAGAAACCCTCGCTCTACCGCGTCCTGCTGCTCAACGATGATTACACGCCGATGGAATTCGTCGTGTATATTCTGGAACGGTACTTCAACCGCTCCCGCGAACAGGCCACGCGGATCATGCTTCACGTCCACCAGAAGGGCGTGGGTCTCTGCGGGGTCTATACATATGAGGTTGCCGAGACGAAGGTAGCCCAGGTGCTCGACCTTGCGCGCCGGCACGAACATCCCCTGCAGTGTGTCATGGAGAAAGATGACTAGCTGAACACCCGAACGCCCCTTGCCACACCTATTCAGGAAGGCTCCTGCTTTGCCCCGTTTGTCACCCTCTCTCGAAACCGCTCTCGAAAAGGCGCTTACACTCGCATCCGAACGCGATCACGAGTATGCGACCCTCGAGCATCTCCTGCTCGCTCTCACAGAGGATGAGCACGCCCGCGAAGTGATGGGGGCCTGCAAGGTCAATATCGACGCGCTGCGAGGAGACCTGACCCGCTATATCGACGAGGAGCTTTCGAGCCTGATCGTCGATGACAGCGAGGGCAGGGTGCAGCCGACGGCGGCGTTCCAGCGGGTTGTCCAGCGCGCCATCCTGCATGTCGAAAGCTCCGGCAGGGAGGAAGTCACCGGCGCCAACGTGCTTGTGTCGATCTTCTCAGAGCGGGAAAGCCATGCTGCCTACTTCCTGCAAGAGCAGGACATGACGCGGTATGACGCCGTGAATTACATCTCGCATGGCGTGGCCAAGCAGCCCGGCATGTCGCGCCCCACCACGCCGCGCGGCTCAGACTCCTCCGAGGAAGAACCCGTGAAACAGGGCCATGAAGCGCTCGACACGTATTGCGTGAACCTGAACGCCAAGGCGCGGGCCGGCAAGATCGATCCCCTGATAGGTCGCGATGCAGAGGTCAACCGCTGCATCGAGGTGCTCTGCCGCCGCAACAAGAACAACCCGATCCTCGTTGGCGATCCCGGCGTCGGCAAGACTGCCATTGCCGAAGGCCTCGCCAAGAAGATCGTCGACGGTGAAGCGCCCGAAATTCTCGACGAAGCCATCATCTGGTCACTCGACATGGGCGCGCTGCTCGCTGGCACGCGGTATCGCGGTGACTTCGAAGAGCGCCTCAAATCCGTGATGAAGGAGCTCGAACAGCAGGAAAAAGCGATCCTGTTCATCGACGAGATCCACACCATCATCGGCGCCGGCGCAACCTCGGGCGGCGCGATGGATGCTTCAAACCTCCTTAAGCCCGCGCTCCAGTCCGGTGGCCTGCGCTGCATGGGCTCGACCACCTTCAAGGAATACAAGCAGCATTTTGAGAAGGACCGTGCCCTGTCCCGCCGGTTCCGCAAGATCGATGTGGTAGAGCCGACCGTGCCCGACACGATCAAGATCCTTACCGGCCTCAAATCCCGCTTCGAGGATTTCCATGGCCTGAAATACACCAACGAGGCCATCAAGGCTGCCGTTGAGTTGTCGGACCGCTACATCACCGACCGCAAGTTGCCGGACAAGGCCATCGACGTGATCGATGAGGCCGGCGCCGCGCAATGGCTGCTACCTGCCTCGAAGCGCAAGAAGACCGTCAGCATCCGCGATGTGGAAGCTGTCGTTGCCAAGATCGCCCGCATCCCGCCCAAGCAGGTAACGTCGGACGACGCGGCCGCGCTGAAGTCGCTCGACGCCGACCTGAAGCGTGTCGTGTTCGGCCAGGACGAAGCCATCGAAGCCCTCTCGGCCTCGATAAAGCTCGCCCGCGCCGGACTGCGCGAGCCCAACAAGCCCATCGGCTCCTACCTGTTCACCGGCCC
>CAYPDA010000001.1:36153-98765 GCA_964409375.1 uncultured Hyphomonas sp. | reverse complement strand
AGGAAGGCGACCGCGAGCGCGTCCAGCGCTATGAAGGCGTGTGCATCGCGCGCGCTGGCGAAGGCATCAATGAGAGCTTCACCGTCCGCAAGATCTCTTTCGGCGAAGGCGTCGAGCGGGTCTTCCCGGTCGTATCCCCTGTGATCGACTCGATCGAAGTGGTCCGCAAAGGCCGCGTTCGCCGCGCGAAACTCTATTACCTGCGCGACCTGCGCGGCAAAGGTGCCCGGATCGCCGAGCGCACTACCGGCCACGGCATCGAAGTGGCAGAAGTGACCGTATCCAAGACCGAGCGCCGCCGCCAGAAGGATGCCGAAAAGGCAAACCGCAAGGAAGTGGCCGCGAAGTCCCGCGCCGACAAGGCTGCCGCCGACGCTGCCGCAGCTGAGGCTGCTGCCGCTGAAGCCGCCGCCGCCGAAGCGGCCGCTGCAGCTGAGACTCCCACCGAGGGCAACGAGTCGTAGGCTTCGCCTCAGCTATGTTGAGATTTGAAACGCCCTCCTTTCGCGGAGGGCGTTTTAGCATGGACAAGGCTTCCCTCCGCGCGCGTCCTCGTTATGGTGCGGCGCCGAAGTGAAGAGGCCGCGATGTCCGCAAAAACGCTCTACGACAAGATCTGGGACGGGCATGTCGTCCACACCGATGCCACCTCGGGTGAGAGCCTTCTCTATATCGACCTGCACCTGATCCATGAGGTCACGACGCCCCAGGCCTTTGCTGGGCTCAAGGCGGCCGGCCGCAAGGTCCGCCGCCCCGAACTGACCCTCGCCGTCGCCGATCACAACACCCCCACCGAGAACCAGGCCCTCGGCCTCGCGGGCGTCACCGATCCCGAAGCCCGCAACCAGCTCGAAACGCTGTCGCGCAATGTCGCCGAACACGGCATCCATTTCTTCCCGATGGGCGACATCAATAACGGCATCGTGCATGTCGTCGGTCCGGAACAGGGGCGCACCCAGCCCGGCATGACCATCGTCTGCGGCGACAGCCATACCTCCACCCATGGCGCCTTCGGCGCGCTCGCTCACGGCATCGGCACGTCCGAAGTCGAGCATGTGCTCGCCACCCAGACCCTGCGCGCCCGCAAGATGCAGAACATGGCGGTGGAAGTCTCCGGCCAGCTGCGCGACGGCGTCACCGCCAAGGACCTCGCCCTCCACCTGATCGCCATCACCGGCACCGCCGGCGGCACCGGCCATGTCATCGAATACCGCGGCGACGCAATCCGCGCCCTGTCGATGGAAGGGCGGATGACGCTCTGCAACCTCGCGATCGAGGGCGGCGCCCGCGCCGGCCTCGTCGCGCCGGATGATGTGACCTTCGAGTATATGAAAGGCCGCCCGTCCACGCCAAAAGGCGGCGCCTGGGAAATCGCGGAAGCGCATTGGCGCACGCTGTTCACCGATGACGACGCCGCCTTCGACAAGGTGCTGCGCGTCCGCGCCGAGGATGTCGAGCCGACCGTCACCTGGGGCACCAGCCCGGAGCAGGGCGTCGCGCTCTCCGGCCTCATCCCGAAGCCCGAAGACTTTGCCGATCCGGTCAAGCGCGCCGCGTGCGCCCGCGCGCTCGACTATATGGGCCTCGAAGGCGGCAAGCCGATTGCCGGCACCCTGGTCCAGCGCGTCTTCATCGGCTCCTGCACCAACAGCCGCATAGAGGATCTGCGCGCCGCCGCCGCCATCGCGGCCGGCAACAGGGTGGCAGACGGCGTGCGCGCCATGGTCGTACCCGGCTCGGGGCTCGTCCGCACCCAGGCCGAAGAAGAAGGCCTCGACCTCATCTTCCTGCAGGCCGGCTTTGAATGGCGCGAGCCCGGCTGTTCCATGTGCCTCGGCATGAACCCGGACATTCTCGCCCCCGGCGAACGCTGCGCCTCGACCTCCAACCGCAATTTCGAAGGCCGTCAGGGAAGGGGCGGGCGCACCCATCTGATGAGCCCGGCGCTCGCCGCCCGCGCCGCCATCAACGGCTTCATTGGCTAGACCGACAACCGACAGGATAGATGACATGACCACTCAAGACCTCACCCCCCGTCACGACTGGTCCCGCGAGGACATTGCCGCGGTCTATGACCTGCCGCTGGACCAGCTCTTCACCCGCGCGCTCGCCGTGAAAGCGGCGCACTGGCCGGACGGGGCGGTCCAGAAATCCCAGCTCCTGTCGATCAAGACCGGCGGCTGTCCGGAGGATTGCGGATATTGCAGCCAGTCCGCCAGGTTCGACACCGGCCTCAAAGCCGCGAAGCTCTTGCCGCTGGACGAAGTGGTCGAAACCGCCCGCCGCGCCAAAGCCAATGGCGCAGACCGGTTCTGCATGGGCGCCGCCTGGCGCTCCCTGAAAGACCGCGACCTTCCGAAGGTTGCCGAGATGATCTCCGCCGTGAAGGCCGAGGGCCTCGAAACCTGCGTCACGCTCGGTATGCTGGAAGACGGCCAGGCCGAAGCGCTTAAGGAAGCGGGCCTCGACTATTACAACCACAACCTCGACACCTCCCGCGAATACTATGGCGAGGTCATCACCACCCGCACCTATGACGACCGTATCGAAACCCTCGGGCGCGCCCGCCGCGCCGGCATCAAGCTCTGCTGCGGCGGCATCCTAGGCATGGGCGAGAGCCGTGCCGACCGCGTCGGCCTGATCCATGAGCTGTCCCTGCTGACGCCCCATCCGGAAAGCGTGCCGGTC
This sequence comes from uncultured Hyphomonas sp., assembly GCA_964409375.1. Lineage (GTDB taxonomy): Bacteria > Pseudomonadota > Alphaproteobacteria > Caulobacterales > Hyphomonadaceae > Hyphomonas. The sequence goes on along the minus strand of CAYPDA010000001.1, from coordinate 96,077 downwards.
AACAAGCTCGTGCCGATCGCCGGCACACCGCTCGGCGGCAGCGAAGAGCTCGACACGCTCGAACTCGCCCGCGCCATTGCCGTCTGCCGCATCGTCTTCCCGAAAAGCTGGGTGCGCCTCTCCGCGGGCCGCGAAAGCATGAGCCCGGAAGGCCAGGCCCTCTGCCTCCTCGCCGGCGCTAACTCCATCTTCGTCGGCGACCGCCTCCTCACCACGCCGCTCCCCGGCGCCGACAAGGACGAACGCCTCCTCGAATCCGTCGGGGGCAATTGCGCGAAGTGCTGAGGGCGTGAGATCATCTGTCCTGACGCAATGGAAGATTGCGCCGGACAGGACGCCGTAACGCATGCACAAACCTGAATGGCGATCCCTCATCGGCGCCCTTGCCCTGGCCCCGCTGCTTGCGGGCGTGAACGGCGGGGTGCTCATCTGGCTGGGGCTGTCGACCCAGGCTATTCAGGAACTGGGCCTGCTCAACGGATTGTTCGTCGCGGTTGCGGGAACGGTTCCAGCGGCCATTGTGGCGCCAATCTGGTCTTACCTGTTCGGCTCGCCCGTCATTCTGGCCGCCTGGCTTGCCGCGCACATCTTCAATCTGCGTGCGCCTCTGGCGATGGCCACGGTGCTCGGCATCGCCGTCATGGCGGCGATGGTTGTCGTCTTCCGCAGCGGGATCATGAACTATGCCGGCTTCGAGGGCGGCGCGACGTGGGTCTTGTTCGTCATCGTGCCGGGCGGGTTCGCAGCCGGGTTCCTCACGGGCTTCCTGATCAGCCGGATGGGCTATCGCGCCGTCACCCCACCCGCTGAACCAGCGCCCTGACGCGGCGGCGGAGATTGCCGCAGGCCTACCTCTCGTGTCATCTCCGCCGGGACACATAAGGAACCCGCCGATGCCTCGCTTCACCCTCCACGGAATGTGGCCCTCGGGCCCGACCTACAAGGTCGGCCTGATGCTGCGCCTGACCAGCACCCCGCATGATTATGATCATGTCGACCTGCGCGCCGGGGCGCACAAGGCGGACGCCTTCCTCGCCAAGAACCGTTACGGCCAGGTGCCGGTGCTGGAGGATCATCAGACCGACATTTGCCTCTGCCAGTCCTCGGTCATCCTCGACTATCTCGCCGACGAGACTGGCCAGTTCGGCGGCCGGGACCGGGCGGAACGCCTGCGCGCCCGCGAATGGCAGCTCTGGGGCGCCGGCCAGCTGTCGAACGGCATCTACCGCACCCGCGCCCTGAAGCTCGGCTTCTTCAAGTTTCCGGAACAGGTCGCCGAGGCCAACCTCCAGGCCGCCCTCGGCGCCCTGAAAGAACTCGACGGGCTGATCGGCGCGCAGGGCTGGCTGGTCGGCCCCGGGCCGACCATCGCCGACATCGATATCCACGGCGTCGCCGCCTATGTCGGCCAGGCGCAGATCGATCTGCAGCCCTACGCCAATGTCCGCAAATGGATGGCGCGGGTTGAGGCACTGCCCGGCTTCAAAGGCCCGCAGGACTGCCTGCCCCAGGCCAGCGTCAAAGCCGCATGATCACCGGCCTCGATCACCTGGTGCTAGTCTGCCCGGAGATCGAGTCCGGCACAGCGGTCTATGAAAAGCTCCTCGGCCGGAAAGCGGACTGGCGCGCCACAGTCGAGGGCGGCGCGGCCACCGCGCTCTTCCGCCTCGGCAACACTGCGCTCGAACTGATCGCCCCGGCCGGGGAGGGCCCGCTCGGCACTCGCCTCGGCGAAATTATCGAAGCCGAGGGGCCCGGCCTCATTACGCTCGCCTTCGCCACCGATGCGATTGCGGCAGACCACAAGGCTTTCACGAGCCGAGGCCTAGAACCAGGAGTCATTGCCGAGGGCGCCTCGCAGCACAGCCTCAGCGGTGCCCGCCGCACCTGGCAGAGCTTCCGCATCCCGGATGCAACGGCGGGCGGGCTCAAAACCTTCATCGTCGAGCCGGGCGAAGCTGCGCTCGAGCCGCACCCCGCAGAACCCGCCAGCGCCAACAGCCTCGACCATGTCGTCATCGACACCGCCGCGCCGGACCGCGCCCTCGCTTTCTATGGCGCCAGGCTCGGCCTCCGCCTCGCGCTCGACCGTACCAATCCCGACTGGGGCGTCCGCCTCATCTTCTTCCGCACCGGCGGGCTCACCATCGAAATTGCCCGGCGCCTGTCAGAGCCGGAAGATCCCGCTCGCGCCGACACGTTCTGGGGCCTCACCTGGGCCGTCGCAGACATCCAGGCCGCCCATGACCGCCTGAAAGGGTCCGGTTTCGACCTCTCGGAAGTCCGCAGAGGCCGCAAGTCGGGCAGCCAGGTCTTCACCATCCGCAATGGCACGATGAATGTCCCGACCCTGTTCATCGCCCATGAGACGGTCTAAAAGCACGTCCATGACACCTTTCAATCGCCTCGATGGAACTGCCGCCCCGCTAATGCACAAGGGCAAGCCCATATCCAATGTTGATACCGACATGATCATCCCCAAACAGTTCCTGAAGACGACCGGCCGCACCGGCCTCGCCAAGGGCCTGTTCCATGAGCTCAAAACCAAGGCAGATGGCTCCGAAGACCCGGATTTCGTGCTCAACCGCCCCCAGTACGCCAAAGCCAGCATCCTCATCGCCGGCGACAATTTCGGCTGCGGCTCCTCGCGCGAGCACGCCCCATGGGCCCTCGCCGATCAGGGCATCACCTGCATCATCGCGCCCTCCTTCGCCGATATCTTCCACAACAACTGCTACAAGAACGGCATCCTGCCCGTCCGCCTGGCTGCGGAGGTCTGCGACCAGCTGGCGTCGGAGGCCGGCGGCCCGAACCATGTGTTCTCGATCGACCTCGCCGCCCAGACCGTCACCACCCCCTCCGGCGAAGTCCACCACTTCGAAGTCGATGCCGGCCGCAAGGCCAATCTGATGGCGGGCCTCGACGAAATCGGCGCCTCGCTATCCGCCGCCCCGCAGATCGACGCCTTCGAAGAGAAACGCCGCCTGACGACCCCCTGGCTCGAAAGCGCCGGCTAAGGAGACTGTGCCCATGCCCAGACTCGTCCGGACAAGCCTGCCGCTCCTCGCGCTCCTCCTCCTGGCGGCCTGCCACACAGACCCCTTCGGCCTGAAGCCTGAGGTGCGCGGCGTCGAAATTCCGGACCGGACCGCGACGGAGATCCCCGCTCCCGAAACGGATGAGGACACCTCACCGGACTGGGAATGACTGACTCCCACGTGCGTGTGGCAATTGAACAACCAGAACGCGCCGATTAAGACCCCTGCGGAACACGCGTTCAGACTATCGCGGGAAACACACTATGAAACAGACCCTTCTCCTGCTGCCGGGCGACGGCATTGGCCCTGAAGTCTGCGCCGAAGCCCGCCGGATCGCCGAAATCCTCGTCCCGGATCTCCAGATCGAAGAAGGCCTCGCCGGCGGCGCGAGCTTTGATGCCCATGCCACACCGCTGACCGAAGCGGTCCTGGCCGGCGCCCGGCAAGCCTCGGCCGTCCTCCTCGGGGCGGTCGGCGGCCCGAAATGGGCAAATGCCCCGCGCGACAAGCGACCGGAAGCCGGCCTGCTCGTCCTGCGCCAGGGCCTTGAAGTCTACGCCAATCTCCGCCCCGCCTACTGTTTCCCCGCGCTGGTCGATGCCTCCAGCCTGAAGCGCGACCGGATCGAAGGCCTCGACATCATGATTGTCCGCGAGTTGACCGGCGGTGTCTATTTCGGCCAGCCGCGCGGCATTGATGAACAGGGAGGCCTCCGCCGCGGCTATGACACCGCCATCTACACTCACCCGGAAGTCGAGCGGATCGCCCGCACCGCCTTCGAGATCTCCCGCGGCCGCAAGGGTCGGGTCTGCTCCGCCGAGAAATCCAATGTCATGGAATCCGGCCTGTTCTGGCGCCAGGAAGTCACGCTCGCCCATGCCGAATTCGGCGCCGGGGTGGAACTTTCCCACATGTATGCCGACGCCTGCGCGATGGAACTTGTCCGCCAGCCGAAACAGTTCGACGTGATCCTCGCGGACAACCTTTTCGGCGACATCCTGTCGGACGAAGCCGCGATGCTCACCGGCTCTATCGGCATGCTCCCCTCCGCCTCGCTCGGTGCGCCGGGCATGCCGGGCCTTTACGAGCCCGTCCACGGCTCCGCGCCGGACATCGCCGGCCGGGGCATCGCCAACCCCTGCGCCGCCATCCTGTCGCTCGAAATGGCGCTGCGCTGGTCGCTCGACCGGGAGAAGGCCGCCGACCTCCTCTTCGCCGCCGTCGGCAAAGCCCTCGACCGCGGCGCCCGCACCCGCGACCTCGGCGGCGACCTGACCACGCGCCAGATGGCCGACGCAATCATCGCCGCGCTCTGACTTTTTGACTTCCCCAGCGCTTGTGACATCCTCCCGAAAAAACACGGGAGGAAACCGCCATGTCCTATGCTACAGGACGCCTGATCCACGATGGTGATAGCCATCTCATGGAGATGACCGACGTTCTGGACCCGTACTTCGAAAAGCGCCTGCTCGCCCACTAACACGCCCTGCCAGTCTACAAGTGGAAACATTCCCACGCCGGCTGGATGAAACAGGAACGCGCCCGGCCATATCGGCCTCGATCCCGTCTGGCGGCTCGCCGAAGAATCGGGCCTCCCCATCCTCTTGCATGTCGGCGGCGAGGAGAAGATGAACCCGGTCTACGTGGAAAACGGCCCGCCGCCGGTGCCGGATTTCCATGGCGGCGACGACAATTTCACCTCCGTCTCCTATATGCCGATCCCGCAGTCTGCGATGCAGACACTCGCCACGCTGATCTTCGACGGCGTGTTCGACCGGTTCCCGAAACTGAGATGGCGCGCCATCGAACTCGGCGCGTCCTGGGTCCCCGGATGGATGCGCGCGATGGATTCCGCCGCGCATGCTTTCTTGCGCAATGAGGAGCGCCTGCAGAAACTCTCCGCCAAACCCTCCGAAATCGTTCGCCGCATCTTTCGCGCCGCGCCCCATCCGCACGAAGACGCCGGCTGGATCATCCGCAACTCCGGCGATGAGATCTCCGTCTTCTCCTCCGACTACCCCCATATCGAAGGCGGCCGAAATCCCCTGAAACGCTTCGACGAAACGCTCGCCGGCTTCAGGCCTTCCCAGATCATGAACTTCTATTCTTAGAACTTCATCGACCTGATGGGCGAGGGGCTGGCGGCCGATTTGCGGCGCCCGAAGATGCAGCTGTCCGCTTGATCCGATTGGAACCTACCGCCTGCCCGCTGCGTTGCTGAAGAGCGCGGCCACTCTGGCGCGAGCGGAGGAGACAATCATGCAAGTCAGGAACGTGCTGGCCGGTGTCGCGGTCAGCGATCTGCCAACGTCAAGAGACTGGTATAACAAGCTGTTGGTACGTGGACCCGATCAGGAGCCTATGAAAACGCTCGCCGAATACGCGTTTCCCGGCGGCGGATGGCTTCAGATCTTCGAGGATACAGAGCGCGCCGGACAGTCCTCCGTCACCCTCGCCGTCGATGACCTCGACGTCTGGGTCGTTCACGCTGGCAGCCACGCCATGGAAGCGACCAAGATCCAGACCAGCGACCTTGTCCGCACCACCACACTCACCGATCCGGACGGCAACCGGATCGTCCTCGCAGAGGCGCGGACCCCAGACAATAAATCGGTCGCCTGACAACCCGTCGGTGGCGCCTGCGCTGAACCCGGCAAAAAACATTAAACCAATCGGTTGACAATAAATCCGACCCGCGTAGCTCGCTCCGTGGTCGAATTACATGACTCACCCCGACTCGACGCCGTCTTCCGCGCCCTTGGAGACGCTACCCGCCGCCGTATGCTTCGGAAGCTGACGGAAGGTGCCTGCACCGTCAGCCAGCTGGCAGAGCCATTCGAGATGTCGCTCGCCGCCGCCTCGAAACACATCAAGGCGCTTGAAGGGGCGGGGCTCATCCACCGCGAAGTGCGCGGTCGCACCCATGTCTGCCATCTCGAAGCCGGCCCGCTCGCCATCGCCGATGACTGGCTCGCCTTCTACGAACGCTTCTGGACCAGTCGCCTCAACCTCCTCGAACAGCGCCTGCGCGAGGAAGACGCCAAATCCCGACCCCCGACAGGAACCCGGAAATGACCCTGACCATTAAAGCCCCTTACGGCAAGCTCATCGAGCCGACTGTCCTTAAGCTCGAACGCCTCCTGCCCGGCCCCGCCGCCCGCGTCTGGGACTATCTCACGCAAAGCGAGCTGCGCCGCCGATGGCTCGCCTCCGGCGACATGGACCTGCGCCCCGGCACGGAGTTCGAATTCGTCTGGCGCAATGATGAACTGACCGACCCGCCCGGCGCCCGCCCCGAAGGCATGAGTGCGGAGAACCGCATGACCTGCAAGGTGCTCGAGGTCGACGTGCCCCGCCGCCTGTTCATCAGCTGGGGCGTCCAGTCGGATGTCCTGTTCGAACTTGCCGAGAAGGGCGAAGACACCCTCCTCACCATCACCCACCGCCGCCCGCCCACGCGCGATGTCCTCCTCAGCGTCTCCGCCGGCTGGCACGCGCATGTCGATGTGCTGGAAGCGAAACTCACCGGCACCGAGCCTAGTCCTCACTGGGAAAACTGGGTCAAACTGCGGACGGAGTATGCCCAGCGCTTTCCTGAACAGAGCGAAGTCTAGGGTGCCTTAAGCCAAAAGACATAATGCACCATTTCGCCTAGCTGTAATCCGCAATCCGGCACAGCAGCGGCCCGCGAAATTCGAAAAAGCTCGCCCCGCGCACTTTCACCGTCTCGCCGGCGCGCACGCCGTTCGGCAGGTCCACCGCCGCACGGCCCTCGAACTCGATCTCGGCCGCGGCCTTCCCCCCGCCTGAAACGAGATTGATCAACCGCTGCCGGCGATAGGAGAAGGCATTGCCGGACACTTCCGCCACCTGGCGCATCATCTCCTTGCCATCCAGGCGCATCGACTGGCCCGAATTGGAGATGTTCTCGAACACGACATCGTCCGTCACATGCCGCAGCATGGCGTCGATATCGCGCTCATTATAGGCGGAAATATAGGTGCGGATGATGTCGTCCAGCATGCATCGGTCCGGTCTTGCAACAGAAACAGCGTTCCTGCCAGCGCAGCCGGACTTGCACAACCCGCTTTGAGCGAGCGTCGAGATGCGCCATAAGGCCCGCAACTAAGCGAAGGAGAGTATCATGGGCACGCGAATTGCGGTTGTCGGCGCCACTGGCAATGTCGGGCGGGAACTCTTCAACATTCTGGACGAGCGTCTCTTTCCTGCAGATGAAGTGTTCGCCGTCGCGTCCCGCCGCTCGATCGGCAAGGAAGTCGCTTATGGCGACCGGACGCTGAAATGCCACGACCTTGAACAGTTCGACTTCTCGAAGGTCGATCTGGTCCTGATGTCGGCCGGCGGCAAAGTGGCCATGGAGTGGGCGACGAAGATCGCGGCGACCGGCGCCATCGTCATCGACAACTCGTCCGCCTGGCGGATGGATCCGGACGTGCCGCTCGTCGTGCCGGAAGTGAACGGCGACGCCGTGCTCGGCTATGAGAAAAAGCGCATCATCGCCAATCCGAACTGCTCTACCGCCCAGCTGGTCGTCGCCCTGAAGCCCATCCACGACGCGGTCGGCATCCGCCGCGTCGTCGTCGCAACCTACCAGTCCGTTTCTGGCGCCGGCAAGGAAGCGATGGACGAACTCTGGCACCAGACGCGCGGCATTTTCGTCAATGACGAGCCCGCCCCCAGCGTATTCCAGAAGGAAATCGCCTTCAACGTCATCCCGCAGATCGACGTCTTCATGGATGACGGTTTCACCAAGGAAGAGTGGAAGATGCGGGTCGAGACCAAGAAAATTCTCGATCCAGCCGTCGAACTCGTCGCCACCTGCGTGCGCGTGCCGGTCTTCGTCGGCCATTCCGAAGCTGTGCATATCGAGCTGAACGGCCCGATGAGCGCGTCCCAGTGCCGCGCGCTGCTGCGCGAGAGCCCCGGCCTGATGGTCGTCGATGATCCGAAGGAAGACCTGTTCATCACGCCGAAGGAATGCGTCGGCGAATGGGCCACCTATATCAGCCGCATCCGCGCCGACCACACCGTCGAGCACGGCCTCGCTTTCTGGTGCGTCTCAGACAACCTCCGCAAGGGTGCCGCCCTCAACGCCGTCCAGATCGCCGAGGAACTCCTCAACCGCGGCATAATCAAACCCGAAACGGCTACGGCCCGGGCCTGATCCCCAAAGCTCCTCTCTCGCGCATTGCGGGAGAGGAGGGGCCCGCGCCCGAAGGGCGTGGGAGGTGAGGGCATTTCTCAAAGGCACGAAAAATCCACCCCCTCAAACCCATGCCCCGTCGCTTCCACAAAGCGCCGGAAATCGGCCTGCGAGATCGCCGTCGTCCCCGTATTCACCAGCGGATGAAAATTCACCGTCTCCGCCGCCGCCAGGACGCTGTCGATAAGGAACCGCACGTGCCCGCCTGTGTCATTCATCAGCGCAAACGCGGTGACTGAGCCCGGCGTGATGCCCAGGACCTCCGTCATCAGCTCCGCCGACCCGAAAGACAGCCGCCGCGTGCCGATCACCTTGTGAAGCTGGTTCAGCTTAAACTTGTTATGTGCCTCCGCCGCGATCAGCACGAGCGCGCCATCCGCGTCCCTCAGGAACAGGTTCTTCGTATGCGCCCCCGGCATCTCCGCCTTCAGCCCGGCGGACTGCTCCACCGTGAACAGCGGCTCATGCCAGCGTGTCGTGTGCGCAATGCTGAGCGCATCCAGATAGGCGAACAGGTCTTCAGGGCTTGCTTGCATGGCGCTCTTTGGGCCAAGACTTGCCTTATCCGTCAAGCCTTTGGGAAACGTCACGCCCATGCATCTCGATTGCTACAAGATCTATGACACCGCTCCGGAGATGGTCCCCGGCCGCTCGAACCGCGACTGGATGGACGCGTTCATCGACCGCCATCCCTATCGCTGCCTACCGCTGACCATGGCAAACTCCACCGGCTGGGAACTTCTGTGTCCGATGGACATCAAGATTCAGTGGAATGGCGGCCCGCGCAATGAGGATCTCCGGCTGCTGACCAAAGGCGACCCGCGCGCCATCGAAAGCTTTGCCGACGCTCATTTCATGCGCGGCATCGTCACCTTCCACACCGGCCATCTGTTCCGCACTCCGCCCGGCTGGGGCGTCTGGGTCACTGGCCCCCCGAACTGGCCGAAAGATGGCATCGCGCCGCTCACCGGCCTCGTCGAGACAGACTGGCTGCCCTTTCCGTTCACAATGAACTGGCAGATGACCCGCCCCGGCGAGGTCGTCTTCCAGAAGGGCGAGCCCTTCGCCTTCCTGACACTGATGGAACACAAGCGGCTGGAGGAGATCCAGCCGGAGCGCAAGCTGCTGCGCACGAACAAGGAGCTCGTGAAGGAATACGAAGCCTGGCGCGACAGCCGAGCGGATTTCAACACCCGCCTGAAGACCGGCGAAGAAGGCGCCATGCGTGAACGCTGGCAACGCCACTACATGCGCGGCGAAAAACCCACGGGCGACAAGGTCGATACCCACCAGACGAAGCGCCGCCTCAAGCCGCCGAAGGATATGTGAAGGCCCGCGCAATACCGCCCTCCGTCATCCTGGTTTCTCAGCAAAGCTGAAAAGACCGAGACCCAGGCTCTTCAGTAAACAGACCACCTGGGTTCCGGACAATTGCTTCGCAACTTTCGGGATGACACCATCTCATACTTCGCGGAACTCTAGATACGCCACCAAACATCACAGCGCTCATCCTGAGCGAAGTCGAAGGATGGCCAAACATAGAAAGGCCAGCCCCGGCTCGTCCTTCAACTTCGCTCAGAATGAGCCGTTCGAAAGGCTCGCACAGAGCCAATGTTCGCAAACTCTGCCGAACTCACCCGCCTCGATCCCCGCATTCCCCGCCCCGTTATCCCCAACAATTACAGAGAAAAGCAACAAGACACCGCAATCGAATCTGACCCGGTCCTCCGTAGGCGTATACTTCCCGCCATGACCGCGTTCCGTCCGTATCCTGAACTCTGGAATACGCTTGCGCATCAGCTCGGCCCGCTGCGTCAGCTTCTGGCGGCGGCCGCGTCGGAAGCCTTCGCGGCGATCTCGGCCCAGGCCCGCGCGCGGCTCGCGCATCTCACGGCCCTGGTTCGGCGCTATATCCACATTCTCGCCGCCGAAATCCGCCTGCCGCCTCTGCAGCCCGCCCTGACAGACCCGTCCGTACCCGCACTGCCCAAAGGTCGACGCGCCTGAACGGACACATTCACCCTCCTCGAACACCCGCCCATCCCCGGCCAGCGCAACAAGTCAGTCAGCGACAGCGACCCGCCCGAACTGCAATGGGCGCTGCTCTGGGAGGCCGCAACGCGTCTCGCCGCCGTGCTTAGGGATCAGGCACGCCATGCCCGCCGCCTGGCGCGATACCGGCAAAGCGGAAACGCCGCGCCGCTCCGGGCCTTACCCGTGCGCTGGGCTGTTCTGCGGCGCCTCGGCCCGGTGGCGGACGCGGCCCTAACCCGGTTCGACCAGCTGGCGCAGCCAGCGACCTGGGCCGGCATCGATACATCGCAAACGGATCAATCTGGCTTTCGCGCGGCCTTTTCCGCAAGGCCCGAAACACCCTGCCGCTGCTGTAGCGCGCTGGCGACCGCATCCAGCGGCACGCCGCGGGCGCGCAGCGCGACGAGGATATGATAGATCAGGTCCGCCGCCTCGCTCGTAACGCGTTCGTCGCTCTCGCGGCGCACGGCTTCGGCGAGTTCGGCGCCTTCCTCGGCCACTTTGGCCGCCGCGGCATCCGGCCCGCGGGCCAGCAGCCGCGCCGTCCAGCTTGTCCCGGCATCGCCCTCAAGCGCTCGCGCATCAATGGTTTCCGCCAGATGCGCCAGCGCCGCACTCAGCTGGTCAGCAGGGGAGAGGGGCGGCATCGGCGGGCTCATGGCGCGTCAGTTCTTCCCGAACTTGCGGTCGCGCCCTGCCAGCAGGCGCAGGCGCAGGGCGTTCAGCTTGATGAAGCCTTCGGCGTCCTTCTGGTCATACGCGCCGTGATCATCCTCGAAGGTCACGATCTTCTCCGAGTACAGAGAATAGGGCGAGGACCGGCCGGTCAGATAGGCATTGCCCTTGTAAAGTTTGATCGTCACCTCTCCGGTCACCCAGCGCTGCGAATAGTCGATCGCCGCCTGCAGCATCTCGCGCTCCGGGCTCCACCAGAAACCGTTATAGATGAGCTCCGCATAGCGCGGCATCAGATCGTCCTTCAGGTGCGCCGCGCCGCGGTCGAGCGTTGCCTGCTCGATGCCGCGGTGCGCAACCAGCAGTATCGTCCCGCCCGGCGTCTCGTAGATGCCGCGCGACTTCATGCCGACAAACCGGTTCTCGAGCAGGTCGAGCCGGCCAATGCCATGTTTCTTGCCGTAAGAATTGAGTGCTGTCAGCAAAGTCGCCGGGGTCATCGCCTCGCCATTGATCGAAACCGCGTCGCCGCGCTCGAAGCCGATGGTGATGATCTCGGCCTCGTCCGGCGCATCCTCCGGGCTGACCGTCCGCATGTGCACGAATTCCGGCGCCGGCTCGGCGGGGTTCTCCAGAACCTTGCCCTCGGAGGAGGAGTGAAGCAGGTTCGCATCGACCGAGAAGGGCGCATCGCCCCGCTTGTCGGTGGCAATCGTAATGCCGTGCTCCTCAGCGAATTTCAGCAGGTCCGTGCGCGACTTGAAACTCCAGTCTCGCCAGGGCGCGATCACCTTGATGTCCGGGTTGAGGCCATAATAGCCGAGCTCGAAGCGGACTTGATCATTGCCCTTGCCGGTCGCACCATGGCAGACCGCGTCGGCGCCGACCATGTCGGCAATCTCGATCTGACGCTTGGCGATGAGCGGCCGTGCAATCGAGGTGCCGAGCAGGTAGACGCCTTCATAAACAGCGTTGGCGCGGAACATCGGGAAGACGAAATCGCGCACGAATTCCTCGCGCACGTCTTCGATGAAGATGTTTTCCGGCTTGACGCCCCCCGCCAGCGCCTTCTTGCGGGCGGGCTCCAGCTCCTCGCCTTGGCCAAGATCGGCGGTGAACGTCACGACCTCGCAGCCGAATTCGACCTGCAGCCATTTCAGGATGATCGAGGTGTCGAGCCCGCCGGAATAGGCAAGCACGACTTTTTTGGGGGCAGGGGCTTTGGACATGGGGACAGCCGTCTTTATGGCGCGCAATCAGGAAGTGTTGCCATAAAGTCCCGCACCCGCGCTGACAAGGCGCGAGCTTACAGGGAATATTATGGTTTCGCTGTCACGTCCGCGGTATAGTAAACAGATCAGAGGGCTGGGCAGGATGCCTGAGCCCCGTTTCGAGGAACGGGCCCATGCTGGATGAGCGGCTGGCAAGAACGGAATCTGCGGCTGAGGCGCACTTTCGCGCCCGCCTGAAGGCGCGTGACGGAACGCGCCCCCAATCCACCCTGGCCATCCTTGCCGGGCTCGATCCGAAGAAAGCCATTGGGGATGTCCCGCGCGGACCCATCCGGATGGCGCCGGCCAAACCGGTTACGCGCGCTGCGCGCCCGGTCCCGGTAGTACCGGCCTCGGTTGCAGCCCCCTCAGCGAAGCCGGTGCCCCCAGAACCGGCTTCAGTCCTCGCCCGTGAGACCCGCGCGCCTGCGGCGCCAGTCGTTCGGGTTGAAGTGCGCCGCGAGCCTTATAATGTTCCGCCTGCGCGGACGCCTCTCACGATCATCGTTCCAACCGAGCCCGAGACCGTTTCAAGCCTCGCTCAAGATGATCAACGCGAGGGCCGAACCGGTTTCGTCCAGCTCGCATTTGCCGGCCTTGCCGTGCTCGGACTTGCCGGTCTCGCCTATATGGCCGCCGATCAGGCGCTGAATGACCGGCCCGGGCGCCCCGCCGATGATGACAGCGAAGCCTTGGGCCAGACCGCGGCGGCAGAGAATGACGGCCTCGCCGGTACGGCGGCCGTCTCGGCGGCAGCGGTTGAGGCGGCCTCCCTGCCGGTCGGGGCCGAGCCAACGCCCTGGTTTGACTATCGCGGCGTCGCGGATTTCCTGAAGGCGCGCGTCGAGGCGTTTCAGGCGTCGGAGCGCGAAGCGGCCCAGCGCCTTGAACTCGATGCCGAACAGATCGCTGCGGCCGCGCTGGCCGAGACCGAGGCCCAGCGCCTCGCGGCGCAGACCCGGTCGGCAGTCGATGCCGAGACCGCCGCCGCCGAAGAGCGCGCGCGCCTCGTCCGCGAAGAGGCCGACCGGATTGCCGCAATCGAAGCTCAGCGGCTGGCCGATGCCGAAGCAGCCGAAGCTGCCCTCCGCGCGGAAGCCGAGCGTGTGGCGGCCCTCGAGGCGGAACGCGCCGCCGCTGCTTTGGCCGAGCAGCAAAGGATAGCCGACCTTGAAGCCCAGCGGATCGCCGACCTCGCCGCACGTGCCGAGGCCGACCGGGCCGTCCGCCGGGCCGCGGCCGACGCAGAAGCCGCCCGCCTCGCCGAAGCCGAATCGCGCCGGCTCGCCGCCGAGGCAGACGCGCAGCGGCTGGCGCAAGCACGGGCCCAGCAGGCGGCCGAGGCCGAGGCGAGCCGTCTCGCCGCCATCGAAGCCCAGCGCGCCGCGCAAGCCGCCGAAGCCCGGCGCCTCGCCGAATTCGAGGCGCAAAGGCTCGCGGCCGCGGCCGATGCGCAGCGCCAGGCGGCAGCGACGGTTACACTAGCGGCCGTTGTCCTGCCACCGGCGCCGGCGATCAAACCCGCTGTGCCCCCCGGCGCCGCTTCGCTCAAGCCGGCCCGCCCGGATGTGGCATCGCCGCTGCTGCAAGAGGCAAACCTGGTGCAACGGGCCGCCCCGCGCTCCCTGATTGCCGCCAATCCCGAGGTGAGGCCATTCCAGGCAGCAACGCCGGCTCAGCCCAGGACGGTTGACGCATTCGTCGGTGAACGCGTCACGCGCACAACCGCCGGCGTGTTGCCGGAAGACGGGCTGGCAAGCCTCAAGGCGGACTTCCTGCGCCATGTGGAAACGAGCGAAGACGGCGCCGTCCAGACGCTTACAACCCCGGATGGCCGCCGCCTCGAAATCCGGTTCGAACAGACGATAAGCCGCGAACCGGTGACGCGCAGCCATGAACAGCCAGCGTCGGTCGCGGTCTCCGTCATGTGCCGGGATGTGGCTTACGTCCTGCCAGGGCAGGAGCGTGGCCGTTTCGCTGCCTGCCGGAACGCCGGCGGAAGCTGGGAACTGGCTCGCCCGGCCGGCTCGACTGGGCTTGGATAACCGGCATTGCCAGCCATTCCAAAGCCTGCGACACCGCAGATCATGTCGGAGCCCGTCTATAAGCTGTTGACCGAAGCCGAATGGCAGTCTGCCGAGGCGGCCGGGCAGACATGTACTTCTCTTGATGAAGCCGATGGCTATGTCCACCTCTCTAGCCGGGCTCAGCTTGCAGACACCGCCGCGCGTTACTTCGCCGGCAGGGGACGGATCAAATTGCTGCGCTTCCAGATCCAGGATCTCGAACCGCTGCGCTGGGAACCGGCGCGCGGCGGGGCGCTGTTCCCACATCTCCATGCGCCGCTGTGGGTCGCGGCAGCAGATTTCACCTGTTGGCTAGAGCCCGGTGGTGATGGCGCGCCGGTCGTTCCGGAGGACGTCTGATGATTGCTGCCACCGGCGCCCGGCTTGTCCGCCTACTGCCTGCAGAGACGGCACACACCCTGACCATCAGTATGCTGAAATACGGGGCCGGCGTGCCGCGGCGGGCGCCGGAGTTGCCGGTATCGACGCGCGTCGAGCTTGCCCGGTCCGGCCTGCGGCTCTGTTCGCCGGTCGGGCTTGCCGCAGGCTTCGATAAGAATTGCGAAGTTGCGGATGCGATGTCGCGCTTCGGCTTCGGCTTTCTCGAATGCGGAACCGTGACCCCCAGGCCGCAGCCGGGCAACCCCAAACCCAGACTGTTTCGCCTGACCGAAGACCGGGCGGTGATCAACCGAATGGGTTTCAACAACAAAGGCCTCAATGAGTTTGTTCGCGGGCTCGCCGCTTATTCCCATGCGGTTCCGATCGGCGCGAATGTCGGCGCCAACAAGGACAGCGAGGATCGTATCGCGGACTATGTGACGGGGATCGAGCACGTCGCTCCGTATGCCAACTATATAACCATCAATATCTCCTCCCCGAACACGCCGGGTCTGCGCGGTTTGCAGGATCGCGCAGCGCTGGCCGAACTGCTTGCTCGCTGCAGCGACGCGGATCGGAAAGCCCGGCCCGTCTTTCTGAAAGTCGCGCCGGATCTTGATGACGATGCGACTCAGGACGTCTGCGCGGTTCTTGGGCGTGAGGGCGCCTGGCTCTCGGGTGTGATCGTGTCCAACACAACCCTCGCCCGGCCTCCGGGGCTTCGAAGCGAGGCGGTATCGGAAGCAGGCGGCCTGTCCGGCGCCCCGCTTTTCGCGCCGTCCACGGAAGTCCTGCGGAAGTTTGCCCGGCGGCTAGATGGCCGGTTTGATCTGATCGGCGCGGGCGGGATTGGCAGTGGCCGGGACGCCTACGCAAAGCTTCGGGCCGGCGCGAGTGCGGTGCAGATTTACTCTCTGATGGTGTTTGACGGCCCCGGCCTTGCGGCACGGATCGCCAGAGAACTGTCCCACTGTCTTGCGGAAGACGGGTTCGCGACGGTCAGTGAGGCCGTTGGAAAGGATCTTTAGCCGATCGAGTCAATCCGCACTGCCACACAGCCATCCATCGCGGTCATCGCGATATATGAATATTTAATATCCCAAACACTGACGAACTCTTGCCAGGCCTTGTGTTCATGATGGCGCCAGCTCGGGTAGTTGAAATACTCGTCGAACAGGATAACCGAACCCGCCTGCAAGCGGTCTCCTGCCGTGTCCAGAATATATTTCGTGCCGCCATAAAGGTCGCAGTCAACATGCAGTAGGCTGATCGTTCCGGAATTCTTCTCCAAAAATCCGGGAAGGGTGGCATCAAACCATCCCACATGCAGCTTTACATTGGCGGGCACGTCGGGAAGCTGGCGCTTCTGGCTGAACGCACCGCGCCGTTCGAGGTGGCCCGCCCAGTCTTCAGGCAGGCCCTCGAAGCTGTCGAATCCGTGGACGGTATTGTTCGTGCGCGATGCAATTTGCCGGATCGAATTGCCGCCCGCCACGCCGAATTCCAGCATCAGCCCCTCGGATGGCGCTTTCTCGACAAGAAACGCAATATAGGCCGGGTAATCCTCGAATATCATGGCTTCCGGCATGTGGGTCTGAACATAATCTGCGGCTTCATTCAGGGCGCGCAGTTGAAGCTGGTAGAGGAGATTTCGGCCATAATTCTTGTAGACGACGCGCCGCAACAGCCGCTGGACCAGCGAACGTTTCGGTTTTACCGGCGAAGGTCTGGCCATATAGGGCGCTCCGTTTCAATGCGGGAGGCCCTGTCTAGCGAGACGTGGGGAGCGGTGCAATCAGTTCAAGACAACCACCTGCCGCGCGACCGAACCTTTATTGCCCTTCAGGTTCTGCATGGCGGCGGTGATGTCGCCTAGGCCGATCCGGTCCGAGATCAGATCATCGAGATGCAGCTTGCCCTGCTTGTAGAGGTCGATGAGGCGGGGGAAGTCGATCCGGAACCGGTTCGAGCCCATGACTGCGCCCTGAAGGCGCTTCTCGGTCACGAGCAGTTCGATGCCGGGAATTTCGATATTCACGCCAGGCGGGATCATGCCGATCACGGTCGCAACGCCGCGCGGGCGGAGCATGTGATAGGCCATCTCTGCCGTCTGTTTGGCGCCGACGCATTCGAAGGAATAATGCACGCCGCCTTTGGTCAGTTCCTTGACGATCTCGATGGCATTGGTCTTGGATGGATTGACGGAATCGGTTGCGCCAAACCGGGCGGCGAGTTGCAGCTTCTCGTCCGACAGATCGACTGCGATGATGCGGGACGCCCCGGCAATCGCCGCGCCGTTGATGGCGGCCAGGCCCACGCCGCCGCAACCGATGACGGCCACGGTTGATCCGGGCTCGATCTGCGCGGAATGAAAGACCGAGCCGACGCCGGTTATGACGCCGCAGCCGATCAGGCAGGCCCGGTCCATCGGCATATCCTTGTCGATGGCGCAGAGCGTGTTCTCGTGGACGAGGATCTGTTCGGCGAAGGAGGAGAGGTTCAGGAACTGGCCGACCGTTTCCTTGCCGATCGACAGGCGCGGATGCTCCGTCACCGAGCGCTGGAAATGCTCACGGTTGACCGTGTGGCACACCGACATGTGGCCCGTGAGGCAGTATTCGCAGGTACCGCAGAAAGGGGAGAGGATGGAAATCACATGATCGCCGGGCTTCACCGCGGAAACCATCGAGCCGACTTGTTCAACCACACCTGCGCTTTCATGTCCGAGGATCACGGGGAGTTCGGAGGGAAACGCGCCGTCCCAGAAATGAACGTCCGAATGGCAGACGCCGATCGCCTTCAGCCGGACGAGCACTTCGCGCGGGCTGGGCTTCGAGATGGTGACGTCCTCGATCGATAAAGGCGCTTTTGGCGCCCGCATCACGGCAGCTTTCATGGCTTCGTTACCTCCGTTGTCTTCTTGTTGGAAGAAAGCATCGCTCAGGGCCGGCGTTTTGGCCAGACTGACGCAAGGGGAGGGCGCTATCAGCTGAGGCTCTCGGCGAGCGCTTGCATGGTGGCGCGGGTTGGTTCGTCGGCCGGGAAGAGGAGTTCGAGGCGCAGGTCGCGGACGGTTACGTCTTCGCTGGTGCCGAAATGGGCGATGGTTGAAAGAAAGCTCAGCTGGCCGCCCGGCGCGTTGACGATAAGCGGCACGAGCGGCCGTCGGATGGCGCTGCCCGGAACGGGATGACGCTGGCTCGCGGAATCAAGGGCGCCGAGCAGGGCCTGCAGGGCCGGGTCGTGGCCGGCTTCGAGCGCTTCGAGCGCGATGCGACCGCGCATCTCGTGGATCACTTCGGGCAGGTTGGCGATCATCGCTTCGGCGGCGGGTGTATCCGTCAGCATACGCACGAGACTCGTTTCCTCAGCTTCGCTGCGGAGCGGCGCGAGCAGCGCGGCCGCGGTCGCATTGGCATCGCGAATCTGCCAGTGCCGGTCGCAGAGGATAGCCGGAAAAGGCGCATGGCGGTCCATCATTTCCTGCAGCACGGCGCGGAACGGCCTGAGGGCTTCGGACTCCAGCGGCGAGGCCGGAAAGAGCGCGGCGTAGCCCGCCGCCTGCAGGAGCGCATTACGGCTGGCGAGCGGAAGGACCAGCCCGTCAGACAATTGCAGCACCATCTCCCGGCTCGGTTTTGCCCGGCCGGTTTCGAGGAAGGAGAGATGGCGGGCCGACACGCTGCAGTCGAGCGCGAGCTCAAGCTGGCTCATCCGGCGCGCCGACCGAAACTGACGTAGGCGCGCAGGGAAAGCGCCGCTTTCAACCGCGGGGGCGGGGGTCTCTTTAAGGCTCATCTAGGTATGATTGCAGGCGCACACGTCCAAGT
This sequence comes from uncultured Hyphomonas sp., assembly GCA_964409375.1. Taxonomy (GTDB): domain Bacteria; phylum Pseudomonadota; class Alphaproteobacteria; order Caulobacterales; family Hyphomonadaceae; genus Hyphomonas. The sequence continues at coordinate 77,558 of CAYPDA010000001.1, read as the reverse complement.
CCATGACCTCTGAGGTAATTGCGGTTCCTACGCTTGCCCGTTCATTCTGGGCCCATGCTCAAGAGTGGAGACAGGTTCATGAATGCATTCTGGAAAAACTGGATCAAGGTCTGGTGCTGCGGCATCATTCTGTTTGGTACCGTTCTGGCAGCAGGCGGACTTCCGGCGACGGACGGTATCGTGCGAACGCTTTTCAGCATCCTCAGCAGCGAACCGCTGCCGGACGGATTTCTCGACGCGCCAGGCATCCGTTTCTCGGTCGCGCTGATGGGCGCGGTGACGATGGGATGGGGGCTGACGATCCTGTTCCTATTGCCAGCAATCCATGCAGCTGGAGTCCCGGCCTGGCGCAGGCTGACGGCGGCGCTTGCCATTTGGTTCGTCATCGACGGCATCCTGTCGGCGTCGACCGGCTTTCCGCTCAACAACTTGCCCAATATCGCCTTGATGGCGGGCTATCTCGCGCCGCTGCTGGCCAGCGCCGCGACGAAGTCCAAGGCTTGAAACCCTTCCGATCAGTCGGCGCTTGAGCGATCCGCCTGCGGAGCGTCTATCAACCCGGTTGCCCTGCCCATCACGTGGAAGATCTCGTTCTGCTCCATGACGCCGGAGAACAGGTTCGCGCCCGGACCGCTGGCGAGGATGGCGACATCCTCGCCGGCATGGGTTTCGGAGAACATCGGAACCAGCGAAGGCTGCATGAAGTTCGGCGCGCCGGTGTCCACGCCGGTGAGATCCTGGCGGGTGCAGTCAAGCGGCTCGCCCTCGCCAGCGGAACGGCAGGCGGTCTGGCCATTGGCATAGGAGAGTGTCGTGTAGGGCTTACGATCGGCGCCCATCAGAACGCCCGCCTCGGGGCCCGCTGAGACGAGGCCGAGTATGGGATTGCCGCGCTGCGGATAGCCGCTGATCGTCAGCGTGTGGGAATGGTCCGCCGTGACAATGATCAGCGTTTCGGCCGGATCGGTCATGTCCATGGCGGCGGCGATGGCAGCATCGAAGGCGAGCGTGTCCTCGAGCGCACGGATCGCGCTGACGCCGTGATGGGCATGGTCGATCCGGCCACCTTCGACCATCAGCACAAAGCCGTCTTCATTTTGCGACAGGCGCGTGATGGCAGCGCGCGTCATTTCCTCGATCGACGGCTCGCCGGCCGTGTCGTCAGCGCGGTCGAGTTCATACTGCATGTGTGAGGGTTCAAACAGGCCGAGCACACGAACGTCCGACGCGAAGTCGATGGCATCGAAGCCGGCCTTGTCGAAGACGAAGCGGTGCTGATCGGACAGGCCGGTCCAGGCTTCGGTCAGGTTGCGTCCGTCCTGGCGCTCGCCGCTGCGGCCGTCATATTCCGGGTCCGTATCATCCACCGTGAGGAATTGCGACCGGCCGCCGCCGAGCGCGATATCGAAACGAACCGGCGATTCGATGAACTGGCGTGCAATGTCGCGGCAGGTGTCGCTATAGGCGCCGCGCATGACGGCGTCGGATTCCCAGTTGCGGTCCGGCACTTTGGCGAACGCGGCGGCTGGCGTCGCATGGGTCAGGCGGGCGGTGGAGATGAGCCCGGTGGCGAGGCCGTTTTCAGCGGCCATTTCGAATAGGGTGTCGGCCTCTGTTCCCGCGACAGAGGCGCAATTGCCATAGCTGGCTTCACTCGAGACGCCGAGGAAGCGCGAGCGCGTCTTCAGCCCACTGACCATCGCGGTCGCGGTTGCGGCGGAATCGGAGACCTGGAAATCATGGCTGTAGGTTTTCGACAGGGCCGACCAGGGCAGGGTGTCCATAGCAAGTTGGTGGCTCTCGCCGTCCACGCCCAGCGACTGGCCCACATAAATCCGCGCGGCGGTGATCGTCGATATGCCCATGCCGTCGCCGACGAACAGGATGACATTCTTCGCCGGCTGGATGCCGCGCGCTTCGATACGCGCTTCGACGGCGGCTGCGGCGGCGCGGTAGTAATCGTCCTGCGCCTGTGCAGGGAAGGCGGGGGTCCGGGCGGTGAGCGGCGCCGTATCCGGCTGCGGAATCACATTGCTGGCGACGGCGGCGCAGGCGGCGGCCAGCGCAGCGAGTGACACGAGGGAAGCGATAACAAGGCGCATGATGGCCTCCTTGATTCGAGTTAGCCCTGTCCCGTCTTATCGCAAGAATGTGACAGTTGCGAGGATCATGCGACGGGAGGACGGATCTGTTGGCGCTGCGCTAGCCAGACGGCGGCCAGGATCGTGGCGGCGCCGGCGGCCTGGATCGCGCTAAGCGTCTCGTTGAAGACGCTCCAGGCAATGGCGGCCGCGACAACCGGCTGGGCGAGGACGAGGATGCCGGCGATGGCGGTGTTGGTGCTGCCCAGGCCCGAAATGATGAGGCCCTGGCCGAGCACCTGAACGACGAGCGTCAGGATGAGCGGCATCAGGAAACCCGAAGGGCTGGCTGGAAGGAGGTTCTCGCCCGCCAACAGCACGATCGGCAGGGCGACGGCGGCTTCGACGACGCTGAGCCAGAACATGGCTTCGAGGCCGCCAAGGCCCCTTCGCGCAAGTTTGGAAAAGAGCATGTAGGCCGCCACAAATCCGGCGGCGACGAAGGCGAGGAGGTCGCCTCTCAGCGTGCTGCCGTCGAGCGACTGGCCGCCGAGCGAGAGCGCTGCAGCGCCGGTGATCGCGAGGCCGGCGGCGATGAGCCAGTTAATGCCGGGGCGTTCCTTAAGAAACAGCCAGGCCGCGATGCCGACACCGGCATTGCCGAGGTTCACGATGAAGGTGGCATTGGAGACGCTGGTCAGCGTCAGGCTCCAATGCCAGAGCGCCATGTCGAGCGTGAAGAATATGCCGGCAAGGACAACGAAGCGATTGGGTCTGCGCGGCAGGCGGCGCTCGAAAAGCAGGACGAGCGGGAAGAGGATCGGGATTGCGAACAGGTAGCGCCAAAATGCAATGGCCTGAGGCCCGAGTTCGTCGAGACCGAGCCTTAGGCCGATCGGCGCGAATCCCAGCGCAGCCCCTCCACACAGGACCATGAGCGGCCCGACCCAGCTTCGCCCCGCCGGGGCGGGCAGGATCGGCGAGCCGATGGCGGGATTGGTTTCAGTCATGCGCGCGCGTCATGGCGCGAATATCGGCCGGCGTCATCCCTTCGGCGCGGTATTCGGCCAGGCTTTTTGACGCGTTCCGCTTGGACAGTTTCTTGCCGTCTGCGCCCAGCAGGAGCGGGTGGAAGGTATAGACCGGCTGTGGCCAGCCCATCAGCGCCTGCAGGAGTGTGTGGACGGTGGTCGCATCGCGCAGATCCTCGCCGCGAACGATGTGCGTAATTCCCTGCCGCGCGTCATCATGACAGCAGGCGAGATGGTAGCTGGCGGGCGTGTCCTTCCGCGCGAGCACGACATCTCCGAAGCCGGCGGGATCGGCGGGCACTTCTCGGACTGCGCCGCCAATTTGCTCGAAATAGGCTAGGTTATTGGGGCGCGTTCCCAGATGGTCAAGGGCGGCAGAGAGCGAAAGGCGCCAGGCAAAGGACGCCCGGCGTTCGAAGCGTTCGGCATCGTGCAGGGCTGGCAGGACTTTACTCACATAGGCGGCGTCGGATGAATCCGCCACGGCGGGCAGCCCTGTAACGATTTCCCTACGGCTGCGGAAGCATCTGTAGATCAGGCCAAGCTTCAACAGCTGGTCCAGGACGGACTGGTAACCGGCAAAATGCTCGGATTGGCGGCGCACCTCGCCCTTCCAGGCCAGCCCGAGCCAGACGAGGTCTTCGTAAATTCCTGTTTCATACTCAGGCCGGCATCGCGTCAGGTCGATGTCCTCGATTCTCAGGAGGACGTGCCCGCCGGCCTTTGCGGCAGCGTCCCAGACGGCGAACGCGGACAAGGCGTGCCCGAGATGCAGGCGGCCGGTCGGCGAGGGGGCAAATCGTGTCAAAAATCCCGACATGGCCTGTCCAAACAGAGTTTCCCTGTTGCCAGAAGCTTGCCGGAAACGTATCGCCAAGGATCAGTAGAGGTAAACTCTGATGTCGATCCATGGCTGGGCGCAAAGCGCGGAAAACTGGCTCAGGACAAATCTGCCTGGCTCAGAATGGCTGTCCCTTGCCGGGGCAGCGATCTGCAGTGTGGCCGCGATCTTTCTGCTTATCTGGCTTTCCGGGAAGGCGCTAAAAAAATTCGGCTCGATGGCCAATTCTTCTAGGGCCCGCCGGGCAAGGGCCAGCAAGGCGCCAGGTTTCCGCATTTTGATCGCGCCGCCGGCGGGCCAGCACGAGATTGGCAAGTGGCTGTGCGCTTCACTTGAGGCGCATCTGCCCGTGTTCAGCTTCGGCGCGCCGTTCAGCATTGTGCCGATGGGCGTCATTCAGGGCGGGCTGGACAGCCGCGCCGTGCATACGGCGCGCAAGCGGATGAAGCTGGCGGATGCCGACCTGTTCGTTTGGTCCAGCCATACTGGCAAGGGCGAGGGCGGCCTCGAGCTCAATGGCCTCAGCCGGGGCGGCGGGCTCTCTGCCGCGGACGCCCGCCTTTTCTCGATTGCGCTACCTGGTGGACGCAAGGCGCACACCGACAACTTGTCGCGCGCCGCCGTCTACATGCTGGCCAAGCAGTTGCAGCCCTCGCTCAGCGATCCGCAAGCGTTTCGCGCCGAGAAGTTAAAGATCCTCGCCGACGAACTGGATCGTGTGTTGAAAGCCCAGCCGGCGGTTTCGCAAGGGCTCCGCAGCGAAATCGAGGCTGACTTCTGTGCCTCCGGGGTTCGCGTGGCTGAGGAACTTGGCGAACTCTCAGCCCTAAACAAGGTCATCGCCATGCGCCGGCAGCACCTTACCGAGGCGAGTGCGGCGGCTGACAACGGCCGGATCATTCAGGCGCGGCTCGACCTTGGCCGGGCCTTAATTGTCCGGGCTGAACGCCAGTTTGACCAGAATGTCGTGCGCGAGGCGATCACGCATCTCTCGCATGCAGTCGAAGCGCTGCGGGCGGATCCTGCGATCCTCCGGGCGCAGTCGGCTTCCGACGCCCTGTTTAAGGCGCAGTCGATGATCGAATCGCGCAAACGCTTTTCGCTGAATTTCGGGTCGTGACGCCGGATCAGACCGTTGCTGGCAGGGGGCAACTCACGCCAGTCCCACCTATGCCGCAATAGCCGTTCGGGTTTTTCGCCAGATATTGCTGGTGATAGCCCTCGGCCAGATACACCGTAGCCAGTGGTTTCATTTCGGTCGTGATCTTTGCGCGGTGGCCGGACGCGGCGAGCGCTGCTTCATAGTCGTCGATCATCTGTTTCGCGGTGGCGGCCTGATCCTCGGAGGTCGTGTAGAGGGCTGAGCGGTACTGGGTGCCGACATCATTGCCCTGGCGCATGCCTTGCGTCGGATCGTGGCTCTCCAGGAACAGTTTAACGAGGGCGGCGAAGCTCACTTCGTGCGGGTCGAACTGCACCTCGACCACCTCCGTATGCCCGGTGCCGCCGGAGCAAACTTCCTCGTAGGTCGGGTTTGAGGTGATGCCGCCGGCGTAACCGACGCGGGTCAGCCAGACGCCGGGTGTTTTCCAGAACACCCGCTCGCCGCCCCAGAAACAGCCGAGGCCGAAGATTGCCGTCTCTATGCCTTCCGGCGCGGGCGCTGTGAGGGGGCGCCCAGAAACGAAGTGCTGCGCGGCGGTCGCGAGGGGATGTGTGCGGCCTTTGAGGGCCGTCTGGGCATCGGGTAGACCGGCCGTTTTCTTCTGGAAGAACATGTCCTGGGGCTCCTTTGGGCTGCGTGGGATATGGGACTGAATGAGATTTGCCGCAATCACATGCTTGCGAGGCGCCGGGTCATCCGGTATCTGGCTCGTTTCCTGTCTCCGGGCCGGAATGGAGAGGTGGCCGAGTGGTCGATGGCGCACGCCTGGAAAGTGTGTAGACGTTAATAGCGTCTCCAGGGTTCGAATCCCTGTCTCTCCGCCATATTGCGTTGGGGTCCATTCCGGACACATAGGTAACGGAACGTTCCGGAGAGATAGGTTACACTTTCGCCCCGAACGGGTTGTCGACAGCTTGTAGCGTTCTTGCCCCGAGATCAACATATCCGAGGCCGTACTACATGAACGAGACGAGCCAGATGCTGTCATCGCCTTGCCTGAGGCCGACGCGCTAGCCGGCGAGCACGATGGAGTGTTGATCTTCTTCCGGTGCATGCCGAGCCGGCCGCAGTTGGATATCAGGGCGTCATGATCGTGGAACGGATCGTCGATGTGTCGGCAGGCCGTTAAGGGGGCGCGGTGACCGGGTGCGGGCCGTCGTCGCAGGGCAGGCCATGGCGAGGCCTTCATGGAGACGATCGCTGTTGAACTCCTGAATGAAACGCCCGAAGCGGTCCTGCTGTTGGGAATGGTTTGCGGCGGCGGGCTTTGTGGTCTCATTCTTCAGGGTGAGATGCATCTAAGCGGCGGCGAGACGCCCGGGCGCGGTTCTTGGGCCGCCAAGTGTAGATTCCGGTCTAGATGATTTCGCAACCGGTCGGACGGAAAAGGAACCAGCGTGCGAGCTCTGACAATCAGGCTTCCGGATGATCTGCACGCGGTCCTGCGCCACCTAACGGAGTATCGCGGTTGTTCCCTTGACGGATGGGTTGCATGCGTGTCACTCGGTACTTGGGCAAATTGGCGGCGCAGGGACTTAATTTCTCGCAGAGCGGCCGATGGGGCGAGAGTGGCGACAAAGTCAACCAGCAAGAGCGTGGTGGCGCTTACTTGCGCCGGACTGGCTGTGTTGGTCGCGCTGTCGGTCTATGCGATCCACTATTGGCTGGCCCGTGATTACTGGCCGCTGATGTTGGATTTCCGCTATCTTTACACAGCGGGCAAAGTCTGGACCGAGGGCGCGTCACCCTATCTTGAAGGTTGGTCGAACATCATTGCACAGCCCCACGGCGAACTCGCGCCTTTTCCCTATCCTCCAAACTGGTGGGCGCCGTCACTGCTCGTCGCACAACTCTCACCTTGGGGAGCCCACATCTTCTGGCAGGCGGTTTGCCTGGGCAGTTTAGTTGCAACAGCATGGTGCATGGCCGAAGTCACCGTGTCGCGACGTTCGGACTATTCGCCGTTTGGCTCTTGGGTGGCAAACTTCGTCAGCCCTCGCATGACGGTGTGGTTCCTGACCTTGCTTTTCATGGCCTACATTGTGGCGACCAAAGGATCCGGAACCAATGCGTTCCTGGGCCAGACAGGCGCGCTCGTCGCCCTAGGCCTCGCCGCGACGGTGGTCGGTGTTGCGCTCAAAGTGAACTGGGCAATCTCTGTCGGCATCATTCTCATGCTCCTCAAGCCGCACGTCGGGCTTCCCTTCGCCATGCTGCTCCTGCTGCCCCCGACAACACGTGTGCCGACACTCATCGGCGGCATCATTACCGGCTTGAGCATGCTGCCGCCCTTGCTCATGCACGGCCCTGTCGAAGTCGTGACCAGCTTCCTCGCGAATGTGTCGATCTACGGCAGCCGTGTGGAGAACTTCCCGATTGCGATGAGCGGCGTTGCAAACTTCATCTTCCGGGCGAGCGGATTTACCTTGTCGCCGGTCCTGTCAGTTCTGCTGTCGATTCCGGCCGCTTTCGCCGGCTGGATTTGGCTGAAGTCTCGCATGCCGTCTCACGTCTCAGAGCTCGCCTTGTTGACGTCGACCACCCTTTCGGTCCTGTTCTTTGTTCCGCTCCACGATTGGGATTTTGGCCTGATCTTCGTGCTATTTCCCTATCTCTTTGTGCTGCGGGGGCCAGCGCTTTGGATCGCCCTCGCGCTCCTCGTTCCCCTAAGCCGCGCCAACGAACTGTTCGAACGGCTGCTGACATCAGGTCATTGGTTGGAACAACAGCAGGTCAGCGCCACGTCATTTGCGATCTGTGTTTGCGGATGCATCTTCGTCGCCGTCTTGGCGGCGCTGCCGATGCGCGCGCCGTCTAGGCCCGGAACGTAAACCGCTTGTTCAGCACGAACGTTGCCGAAAAGACGATCGCAATACTCATAACCTTCGACAAAAGTCCGCCAATGACGGGCGAGAACACAAAGATAACCGCTGAAGACGTCGCGATCCCGAGAGCCGTGACAAGGGCGAACATCCCAGCCTGCAGGAACATAGAGCGATCGCGCTTTCGTTTGGAAAACGTCCATGTTCGATTGAAAATAAAACTATTCACCGCAGCGCAAGAGTAAGAGATTACATTCGCTGTAACGTAGTCGACTTTGCCAAAATAGGTCAGCGCAGACCAGATCGACAAGTCGACTGCCGTGTTTAGCAACCCGACAGTTCCGAAACGAGCAAGTTGTGCAATCGGCAATCGCTGGACCAGGATCAGCAGTTTCTGCAACACGACGAAGTCCATTCCAGCAAAGAAACGACCTGGTGTCAGGACATTCCGATCGATAGTTCTCAGTGGATTCCCGTCGAGAGGGCGCGATCCAGTTTCGGCAACTCAGCATGAATTCTGCCACATTGACAGGTAGCCGAGATTGGATTTGCTATTCCGATAATTTGAGAGTGCCCGCGGCCACCAATCTAGCAGCCGCAAGCCCGGTCACGTCCTTCCTCCAACGACTTTCTTGATTGCGGATATTCGTGATTGCTGGCGCCCACGCGCCGGTCCGTTGACTGGCCAAGACTTCTACGCGCTGGCACGCTTCATTTTTGATCAAATCTTGACGTATGGCCCGGTTTTTGCTGATAATTTTTAACTGAGCTTTTCGGCGCCTGTTCGGGTCGGCAAGCGTACTCTTCTGAAACAGGTGCCGTGTGCCAGTCACAAGAACTGCCGATCGGTCCAGTCGTGCCAAGACCAATCCTGTTACGCCGCTTGCCCTGTCGATCGGGGCTGCCGGGGTCGGCTTCGTCGTACTCGTTTACATCTTTGGTGCGGTAGCGCTCGCAGCGGGCTTCAGCCTCAGTCCGCTGCTATCGGGCATCATTCTAATGTCTGCCCTGGTTGGAGGAGGCGTCCTCCCGCCAATACTGGTTAAGCCGCCGGCGCCTGCTGCTTATGCTGCGGGTGTTGCCGCTTTGTTCGCGGTTTCGGCGGGTGTGGCCAGTTTGCTGATGGACACCTCACTGGACGGACAGTGGTATCACTTCCAGGCGGTTTACAGCATTTCGGAAGGCTGGAACCCCTTCCATGAAGACTACCGGGCCCCCGAGGTACTTGGCCAGGCCGGGTATTCAGAATGGCCGGCACACTATCCGATTAGCTCGTGGATCGTCATGGCAGTCCAGCTGAACCTCGGACTGCCGTTAGAAATGGTCAAATCCCTCCAGACAATCTTGATGGTTCGTCGGCCTTGCTGGCCTTTGCGGCATTGCGGCTGGCGGGCATGGGCGGCTGGCCTGCGTTCCTGGCGGCGGCAGTTCTAGCCCTTAACCCGGTGTCGCTTGCGCAGATACACACACGGATGAATGACGGACTGATGGCGTCCGGTCTCCTGGCTTTCAGTGCTTTGATCCTGGTGTGGGCCGTCAACCGCGACCGCTGGGCAACTCTCACCGCTGGCCTGGTTCTCGTATTTACTCTGAACCTCAAGTTCACCGCTGTCCCGATCCTTGTTTTTATATGTGCTGCCGCGTCCGGACTGCTCTGGATCAGACGCGGACACAAGCCCGCACTGGAGTTGGGAGTATGGCTCGCCATATTCGGCATCGTGGGCATATTTGCGCTGGGATATGCTCCGTATACAAAGAATATAATCGGGTATGGCCATCCCTTTTATCCATTGATGGGTGCCGGTGAAACAGCTGACATAATGACAACGAACACACCCCCGGTGCTTGAGGGAAAGGGAGCTGCCGAGGCATTCTTGTTTTCCGTCTTTTCTGAAACGCATGCGGGGTTTGGTGAGCCTGCCCGTCTAAAGCTACCATTTGCCCTGAGCGCTGCAGAAGTGCGCGCTGCCGGGGGGGTGGATACGCGGATTGCTGGTTTCGGCCCACTATTTTCAGGTGCGCTGCTGCTAGCCGCCTTTGTCGCTCTGTTTCTCGTTCGTCCATTTCTGGCAAACCGGATGGCCGGGTCTATCCTGCTCCTCGTCGGCACAAGTATTGTCCTTGTGCTGATTTTTCCTGAGAACTGGTGGGCGCGCTATGTACCGTTTGCCTGGTATGTGCCCGCGGGTGTGGGCCTTGCTGCCCTGGTGGTGTCATCCCGGAGCGCAGTCGCAGGCGGCTCGGTCCTGTTGATTACGCTTCTACTCAATTCCGCGATCGTAGCCGGGAGCGGAGGCTGGCAGGCCATTCAGAGACATAAGGCCGTCGAGGCCCAGATTTCGCGTTTTGCCTCACCAGATGAAGCGATCATCCTCAATCCGGGCGCTGCGGTGTCGCGATACCTTCACTTTGAAAGCCGCGGGGTGGAGGTGACGGTGAATGACACGCTTTCCAAAAGGGACTGCGCGGGCGCTGAAGCCATAATTGGTTATGGCCCGGATTTGACGGGCGGCCTCATATGCCGTGCCGGGGACAACAGTAAAGGGTTCCAATAGTGCAACATTCTTCCCTCACGCACGGCGCCTTACTTGCTCCTGCACCTGCCGGACTTCCTGCCGATGTCGTCCCGCTTGTTATCGATCTCGATGGCACTCTGCTACGGACCGATTCGCTCCTTGAGCAGGCCGTCAGCCTGGTACGTAAGGATCCGCGTTCAGTATTTGGACTTGTTCTCTGGTTCCTACGCGGACGAATGTACCTGAAGGCCCGGCTTGCCGAGGTGGCAGAGCTTGATCCGGAAACAGTTCCCATCAACGAGGAGCTGGCAGCCTATGCTGCGACGGAGGCAGCGACGGGACGGCATGTGGTTCTGGCAACAGCGGCGCATCAACGCACAGCGGCCATCTTTGCCGCCCGCACACCGTTTATCTCGGAGATGCTCGCAAGTGACGACACGACAAACCTCAAAGGCTCCGTCAAGGCGCGGGCGCTGAAAGAAAGGTCTCCTGACGGGTTCGATTATGCTGGCGATAGCCCGGCGGATCTGCCGGTGTGGCAAACTGCGCGTAGATCGATACTGGTCGCGCCTTCTGGGGCCACTGCCCGTCGGGCGAAAAAGATTGCAGATATCGCTTTCATCATTCCTAGGCCGAAGGCGGGGCGCGCCTTCATACGCTGCCTGCGCCCCCATCAATGGGCGAAGAATGTGCTGGTGGCGGTTCCTGCCGTGTTGTCAGGACGCATCCTGGATACCGGGACCCTGCTCCCACTCCTCCTCCCATTCCTGGCGCTCTCCTTCATCGCTTCGGCGACCTATGTGTTCAACGACCTCTGGGATCTGGAGGATGATCGCCGGCACTGGTCGAAGCGCAACCGGCCGCTTGCAAGCGGGATTCTGCCGATCCCTCTTGCTGTGGCAGGCGCCTTCGCGATGTTGTGTGCGGGCCTAGCGATCGCATGGACAGCCGTGGCAGGCGTCTTAAAATGGGTGCTGGTTTACCTCGTCGTGACGCTTCTCCATTCTCTATGGCTGAAGCGGAAGGTGATCCACGACGCGCTGACGCTTGCAACGCTGTTCACGATCCGTCTGGTCGTTGGCATGACGGCCGTCGCGGCCGCCCCGTCGCCGTGGCTTTTCGTGTTTGCCATGTTCATCTTCTCATCGCTCGCTTTTGCAAAGCGCCACACAGAGATCGCCAAAGTCATTCAGCGCGGAGGTGACCGGGTGAATGGTCGAGGTTACCGTGCTGTGGATCTTCCTCTTGTGCTGGCGGCAGGCGTTGCCTGCTCAGTTGCGGCTGTTCTTATAATGGTTCTCTACATTCTGGAGGACGCTTATCAGCAGACTTTCATTTCCAACGGGGTATGGCTGTGGGGCCTTCCTCCGCTTGTATTTCTGATCACAAGCAGGGTCTGGATAGTTTGCCAGCGTGGCGAGCTTGATGACGATCCGGTGATTTTCGCGGTGACCGACCGGCAATGCATGGTGTATTCGGCGATGCTGCTTGTCTGCTTCTCGCTGGCATGGTTCGGAGCCCCGCTTTGAATGCATTTCTTCTGGATGAACGCATCAGGTTCCTGATAGCGGGCGGGCTGGCATCCCTGGTGAACTGGCTGGTCAGGTTTCCTCTTTCAGCTGTGCTTACTTTCTGGGCAGCCGTCTCAAGCGCTACAGCTATCGGTATGTGCGCAGGCTTCATCCTTTACCGCACACTGATTTTCAAGAAATCAGACCGGCCGATAATCCTGCAAATCTGCGATTTTGTGCTGGTCAACCTGGGCGCTGGCGTGACCGCAATCATTGTTGCGGTGATTCTCAGTGAGCAACTGCCATGGCCTGCAAAACTATCCAATCAGATTCAGGGCATCTCCCATCTGGCGGGAATCGCAGCTGGCGCGATCATGAATTACTTCGGCCACAAATTCCTGACATTTCGCTAGCAATCGTTGCGCGCCCTTCTTTGACGAGCTCCCAAAAAAATGAGGAGTGCACCTATGCCGGGCTAAGGAAAATAGTTCGTCAATGACGACTTATTGACGTTAGTGATTAGCGCAACAAGGACTGGGCTTGCGCTAGCCAACACGTACCACTCCATTTATATAACCCGCTCACTTCACACAAAAATAGCAAAGTATACTTGGGGGGAAACCGACGGTCTTGGCATTGGCCCTAGTGCTGGCTCTAGTATTGGTCATGACAACTGCGTGCTGAGGCTGTGCTAGGCGTTCAGCTAGCCCAGCCCGTCCGCCCTCCGGCGATGACCGATAAAGAGTGGTCCGGGACACCCCAAGCTTGTCCGCCACATCACTCAAAGAGATGCTTTGATCCCTCAACATTGCCATTGCCGCTTTTACCTCGGAGGCGGACAGGGCTTTCGGGCGCCCTCCAACTTTGCCGCGAGCTCCGGCTGCTGCCTCAACGCCGCCCTGAGTGCGTATACGATCAGCAATCGCAAATTAAGCCTGGTCAGTTCTTATGTCCCCTCTGGTCTGAAAGATAACGAAACAGAGTTATGCGGCAGGCCGCCTGATCTCGACTCGGGGTCGGGCGTCTCCTATCGTCCCGGGAGGCGCGCCGGCCGAGAAGGGGGGTATGGACGATCAGGCGAAGACCTACCGGGCGTTCATTAGTTCTTCGCAGCAGGACAAGCTGTGGGGCAAGCGTCTGCATGGCTGGCTGGAAGGTTACCGGGTTCCGCCGGGCGTGACCGGGCGGCTCGCGCCCGGCGCGCGGCTCGCTGGAGGTTTCGGCGATGAACAGTCGGTCGATCTGTGCGTAACTCAATCGGCAAGTGCGTCTAATTCTGTTTCGCTGCGTCGCGCCTGACCAGAGCTCCTGTTCAGGAGCAGGCGGGTTGCGGCGGTCTTTGACGGACCTCTTTCGCCAAGCGCACTGGACAATCCCATAATTCAGCAGATCAATTGGCAAAATCATGGGGTCGAGGATGCCGCTTTCAGACTATTCCGGATATGATGCGTTAGCGCTGGCCGCGCTTGTCCGTACCGGTCAGGTGACAGCGCTCGAACTTGTCGACTCCGCGATTGAGCGGATCGAGCGGCATAATCCGGTGCTGAATGCCGTCGTGCATCAGGCGTTCGATGAAGCCCGCCAGACGGCAAAACGGGCGCTCCCTGACGGGCCGTTCAAGGGCGTGCCCTTCCTCATAAAGGATCTGGGTCAGAGGGTGTCCGGCTGGCCACGAACATCAGCAAGTATCTATGCGGAAGTAAAGGTCGACGCGGATGACAGCGAGCTGGTCCGCCGGTACCGCGCGGCAGGGCTCGTACTGACAGGCAAGACGAACACACCCGAATTCGGGATTCCCGGGGTGACTCAATCAGAGCGCCTAGGCGCCTGCCGGAATCCATGGAACCCGGACCATATTTCAGGCGGCTCGTCGGGAGGTGCGGCCGCGGCGGTGGCGTCCGGCATGGTGCCGGTTGCCCATGCCAGTGACGGACTTGGCTCGATCCGCATCCCGGCCGCCTGTTGCGGCCTCGTCGGCATGAAGCCGACACGTGACCGGAATCCGAATGGCGGCGAGGATTCCGATCGCGCCATCGGCTTTTCTGTCGACCACGTCGTGTCGCGCACGGTGCGCGACAGCGCTGCGATGCTCGACGCGACAGGCTATCCGGAACCTGCGAGCCCCTACGCTTATCCGAAAAAGGAGCGGCCATATCTCGAAGAGGTTGGCCATACTCCCGGGCGACTGAAGATTTTCTGGTCTGCACAGACGCCGAGCGGCCGGCCGGTGGCGCCGGAAGTGGCCGCTGCGACCGAGCGCACTGCCGAGCATCTGGCAAAGCTCGGGCACGATGTGCGCGAGCAGGCAATCACACTGGACTGGCGCACGTTCTACCGCGCGCAGGCGGTCGTTTCAGGTTCGAATTTCGCAGCGGGCATGGCGCGGATGGTGCAGGCAATCGGCCGCGAACCAGGCAGCGATATTGGCCCTCTCGCCCGGCGCGGCTATGACCGGGGCCGGGAAATCACCGGCCAGCAGACGATGTGGGGCTGGCAGCAGCTGCGGGTGATGAGCCGGGTGATTCTGGCGGTGTTCGAGGAGTGCGATGTCTACCTGTCGCCAGTGCTTGGCACCGAGCCGCCAAGGGTTGACTGGCTTGACCCGCTGAGCCTTGAAATCCAGGAGTATGACAAACGTTCTGCGGCGACATTTCCGTTCACGCCGGCATTCAACATTACCGGTCAGCCGTCCCTGTCTTTGCCGCTCTGGCAATCCGACAACAATCTCCCGCTCGCCATGATGTTCACCGGCCGGTACGGCGACGAAGGAACACTATACAGCCTTGCCGGTCTGCTTGAGAGAGAAATTCCGTGGAAGGATCGTCATCCACCCGTCTGGAACTGACACCGCAATTCTGACAGAGGCGCCCGGCTCTAACTTTTGTGGCCCCCGACAGTTTCTTCATTTGATGGACCAAGTATTACCCGCTTCATCACGGCAATCGGATTTCCAGAACCGGACCCTGCCGGTCATCGAGACAGATTTTCTGAGCTGTGCGGCTCCACTCACGTGCTGCGACTTACGGCATATTCTTATGTTCGATGCTGATCGATCTGACGCTCAAGGCAAAGTTGCCATCGACATCGTCTGCAATGATAAAGCCAAGCTCGTTGACCTCCCCTGGCGAAAATTCACTGGCTGGAACAATGCGGCCAAATACACTGGGCACGAAAGCGCTGAAATCGACCCGAACATCTGACCATTCGCCCTTTTGGTTCACCGGGACCGGCGCCTGATAAGAAACGTAACGGCCTCTGAAGCGGGCGTCGGTTCGCGCGATCAGTCTGTAAGCTCGTCCATCCGACTTTACCGAAAGAACTAAGGCCCGCGCACCTGCCAGCGCGCCGGGGTCCATTTGGCGGCGAACGGAAGAAAACCCTCCACCCCTGGTGTTGATCAGACCAGTGAAGACAAGCTGGCCTCCCTCGACAACGCTTCCGCCCAGAGACCGGCCGCCCATGACATCGTCATTGACCGTTCGCCAGCTATGAGCCTCTTCCGGCGACTGAAAGGTGACCAAGGATGAGACGGTTGTCTTTTGCGGCGAAGCAGAGCTGGTCATTGCAGAAACCATAAATGTTAGCGCCGTGAATAGAACGAATATGAGGCGTTGCATAAGTTTGAGTACGCAGACCTTTCGACTGCGGATCAGATCTGCCTAACCGGCACGCTTCAGCCAGAATATGTCAAGCTGGCCGAACTCCATCACCTCACAAGCACCGGCGCCTGCTTGAGACAGGTATCGTCGCTGACTTGCTTGACGAGGAAATCGGCCACGTCTCCGCGCGAGATAATCCCATTGCGCCACTCCTGCTTGGAAACCAGAACGCGGTACCGCCCGACTTTGCGGGTGTTTATGAGGACGCCTGGCCGAACGATGGTCCAGTCGAGACCGCTCTGCGTAATCTGATGCTCCTGAATATCCTTGTCGCCATAGGCACGGCCAAATACGAGGTTGAACCCGAGCCGGTGCAAAGGCGCAATGCTGGAACGGCTTTCCCCAGCGCCGAAACCCGTCACGCTGATCAATCGGCGGATACCGAGTTCGTTCATCAGAGGCAGGAGCGTTGCTGTTGCGCTCGAGAACAAGTCGACCGGACCTGTCAGCATGCGCGCGTTTGCGGGTACGCCAAGTGTCTGGATAACGGCGTCGACACCGGCAAGGGCAAGCCGGACGTCATCGATCTGACGCGCGTCGCCGACCAGTTTCTTCAGCCTTGCCTGCTGGAGCGCTATCCGGTCTGCCGACCGCGCAAAGGCAACGACCGAATGCCCGTGCTCCAACGCGAGTTTGGTCGTTGCAAGCCCTATCCCTTTGCTGGCCCCCATAATCAGAACTGTCGCCATCCGGTCGTTCCTCTTTACCAAAAATTCGTGGCCCGCGGAGGATTTTCCTAACACTGCGCGGCGCAGCATGATCTGGCGTGGGCAAAGCTGCGCTGCTCAGAGGGTATGTGTCGCAAGGGCCTTGCGTGAAGCGCTAAGCGCCGTGTGCGCGTTTAACGTCCGCCAGGAAAACTCGATGGTTTCAGCGGCGGCGCGCGCGTGCTGGTATGAGTGCCGGCTGCTGAGCTGCACCCGGCAGGAGAGCATGCCATGCTTTGACCAGAAGGCCTCCTGCCGCCTTCCGGTGACCATCCTCGTACAACATACGGGCCTGATGCATGTACATGCTGGCCAGCAAGCGTCTCGAATAATTGTCACTCATTGAGTGTCTCCTTGTATTTGACCTTGTTACGCACGCTGAACCCGTGCAGATTGTCCGGCGCGTCAGAGCGCCGCAATCTTTCTGTCAGCCGGAGGGACGTTGCTTTCGGGACAGATCGGCCGCAACCGCCGTGCAGGAGACATCCGAACGACAGTGTCCTGCGAATTCTTGTGGGCTCATTTTTGCCTGTTGCCATGAAATGACTAAACATCCGGGCTGGCGGTCCTAGCAAGGATGACAGCCTCTCTTAGTTGAGAGAGTTGCATGTTCTCCCCAAAGCCATACGCATCCATTACGAGGACGCCGTAGCTCGTGCTCGTGTGCAGCTGGCGTGCCAGCGCCCTCGGGCCGCCCGCCCCCAGGGCAACGAAAAGAGGCAATATATGGTCCATGCTCGGATGGTTTCGTTTGCCAAACGGACCAGCCTCGACGGCGTCGAGGACGCGGTCAATCTTTCCGGCCTCAAGGTTTTGCGCAATCCAGCCGGCAAAGGCGTCGACCCAGTCCGGGCGCGGCGCGTCGACATCATAACCCCCGTGAAAGAACTCCCCCAGATTGTGGGTGATGCTGCCCGATCCGATGATGAGGATGTTGCGAGCAAGCAGGGGCGCGAGCGCCTGTCCGAGCCGGAAGTGCCAGTGAGGCGTCTGGGCCATGTCGACCGAGACCTGCAGGACCGGGATGCCAGCTTGCGGAAACATCAGCCGCAGCGGCACCCAGGCGCCGTGATCAAAGCCGCGCCCGGATTGCAGGCGCGCCTCGAAGCCGGCCGCGCCGAGCATCTTGCTGAGTTCGGCTGCGAGGCCCGGCGCGCCGGGCGCTGGGTAGGTGATCTGATGGAGCGCTTCCGGAAACCCGCTGAAATCATGGATGGTCTGCGGCGCGGCGTCGACCGTGATATCGACGCCGCGGGCGACATGATGGGCCGAGATGACAATGATTGCGGCAGGCGGCGCGAGCGCTGCGCCGAGCGCTGCGAGATAGGTGCCGGCAGGCGACGGGGTGATGGCGAGGGTCGGCGCGCCATGCGAGACGAACAGGGCGGGTTGGAGGGTCATGGATATCTCCTGTTTGGAAAGCGGCGCTGCCCGGCGATGGCTCTCGCCGGGCAGCGCTTGCCTCGGTTAGCCGTAGTGGAAGACTTCGCGGACGACCTTGCCGTCCTTCCAGGTGCGCACGGCAACCTGGCGATAATTGCGCACGCCCCAGTCACGATGAGTGAAGTCGAAGCGCCAGTGCGAGAAAGTGACGCTGTCTCCTGAGCCGGTCGCCAGCACCTCAGCTCCGCGAAACTCGGTAATCGCCTTGAAGAAGTCGATTTCGCGCTGCCGGTTGGCGGCCTTGCCGACCGTCGGTTCGCTGTCGTTCTCCTGCATGACGACATCGTCGGCATAGAACTCCTCGAATGCGTCCAGCGCGCGTCCTTCGAGGATGGCTCTGTTGAGGTCTGAATCGAGTTGGGCGATCGATTGCGGTTTCGGATTGTGTCCAAACATCTGGTCGTTCCTTTTCATTTGAGTTGAGGGATCTGCTCAGGCCAGCGCAGGGCGGAGCGGAGTGGGCAGGATCTTGAGGGCAAAGGCGCCAGGTCCGATCAGCGCCTGCGTGATCAAGGCTGCGATCAGGAAGGCCGGGACCTCCCATCCACCGCCTTCATTGGCAAAGGCCCAGCCATTGGCCCCGTGCACGAAGAGGATCGTGCCTGCGATGAGAGGGACGAGCGCGAGCGATGCCAGGCGGGTATACACGCCGGCGACCAGGGCGAGGCCGCCTGCGGTTTCGGCAAGGATCGTTGCATAGGCGAACGCGCCGGGCAGGCCGAGGGATTCGAAGTAAGCGGCAGTGCCGGCCGCGGTGAAGACAAGGATCTTCAGCCCTGCATGGGCGAGCAGCAGGGTTCCCAGCGATACTCTGAGCACCGTGGCGCCATAGGCCGCTGTTTGGGAATTGGACATGGGTCAGCTCCTTCCTGAGGTGTGTGGACCCAGACCATCCGGCTCCACGCGGCCTGTATGAAGGATTGCTATCGGAAGATAATCAGGCCATTTTGAACCATACTCGTTCTTTTGGAGAAACAAATGGACCGGCTGTCCTCGATGGAAGTCTTCGTCAAAGTGGTCGAGACGGGCTCCTTCGTGGCCGCGTCCGATGCTCTCGGCATCTCCCGGCCGATGGCGAGCAAGCATGTTGCCAGTCTTGAATCGACGCTCGGCGTGCGTCTCCTGAACCGGACAACCCGGACCCTGTCCCTGACAGAAGCAGGGCGATCCTTTCATCTGCGCTGCAAAAGTATCTTCGAGGAGATCGACACGGCGATGGCAGAAGCCGGCAATCTGCAGGTCGAGCCAAAAGGCCAGTTGCGCATCAATGCGCCCCTGACCTTTGGCCGCGCGCACCTCACCCACGCCATCGCCGCGTTCCAGCATGCCCATCCGGGCATCGCGATTGACCTGACCCTGAATGACCGGGTCGTGGACATTGTCGATGAGGGGTTCGACCTTGCCATCCGGATCGGCCTCCTGGCCGATTCCAGCCTTATCGCCCGAAAGCTGGCCCCATGCCGCATGATGGTGTGCACCTCGCCCGGTTATCTGGAGCGGTGCGGCACGCCGGCCCATCCGGCTGACCTCGCAGAACATAATTGTCTGATCTATACCTACGCCAGCCAGGAAAAGCGCTGGCATTTCGAGACACCCGAGGGCGAGATCGACGTGCCGGTGGGAGGCGATTTCCGGGCCAATTTCGGAGAGGCCGTTATTGAAGCCGCGGTGGCAGGCCGCGGGATCGTGCTCGAACCGACCTTCACGCTGGCGCCGTATCTTGCCGGCGGGCGACTCGTTCCCGTCCTCACTTCTTTCAAGCCGAGGGACCTCGCAATTCATGCGGTCTACCCGGCAACCCGGCTGCTGCCTCGCAAGGTGCGCGCCTTTATGGATCATCTATCGGCGGCTTTTGGGCCGGAGCCCTATTGGGACCGTGCGGCCGGGCGATGGCCGGGTTATCGCAGTCAATAAACCCCGCACCGCAGATCTTCACGCCTGCGTGATCGTGATTGTAACGAACGTTCGGTTTATTACTTCGTTGTGGCGCGGCGCAATGGTGCGGTGCGCAGAACCAAGACGGATGATTTCTAATGTCTCGCATACCCACCCCCGCCTCAATCGAGGCCGCCCCCGAAGCGGCCCAGCCCCTTCTCCAGGCGGTCAAGCAATCCCTGGGCTCCGTGCCGAACCTGTTCCGGCTGACAGCCAACAGCCCGGCTGCGCTGGAAGGTTATCTCGGCCTGAACGGCGCACTCGGCAAAGGCGCTCTGGATGCCGCGACCCGTGAACGCATCGCGCTCGCCGTCGCCAACATCAACGGTTGCACCTACTGCAACAGCGCCCATACCTATATCGGCAAGAATGTTGCCAAGCTCTCGGACGCTGAACTCGCCGCCAACCGCGCCGGCACTTCGACAGATGCCAAGGCCGACGCTGCCGTTCGCTTCGCCGTGAAGGTCACCCGGGAGCGCGGCCGGGTCAGCGACACCGACCTTCAAGCGGTGCGCGATGCCGGCTATTCGGACGCTGAACTGGTCGAGATCGTGGCACACGTGGCCCTGAACACGCTGACAAACTACGTCAACGAAGTGTTCGCCACCGAAGTCGACTTCCCCCGGGTCGCAGCAACCCGCGCGGCCTGATCTCTCATCCCGGAGGCCGGATGCGCAGAAATCCCTGCGCATCCGGCCATGCTCCTGAAAGGCAAAAAGCCATGGTTTCCTTCCTCAAGACCGAAGATTTCCAGCGGGACGTCCTCGACGCCGGCAAGCCGGTACTCGTCGACTTCACGGCCGCCTGGTGCCCGCCCTGCAAGATACAGCTGCCGATCATCGAACAACTTTCCGAGGAACTCGGGGAGGCCGCCGCAATCTACAAGGTGGATGTCGACGCCGATCATGCATTGGCGCAGCAGTTCCATGTCCAATCGATCCCGACCCTGCTCGTCTTCCGGGATGGTATCGTTGTGCAGCGTTTCCAGGGCGTGACACGGGCCGACGTTCTGCGTGCAGCGCTCGGCGCCTGAAGCGCGCCGTCCATCGGGGCCTTTACCGGGCACGGACCTTCTGAACTGATGGAAGGCCGCGCCGCTTCTTTCATTCGCCAACCCCGAAAGCCATGTCATGACCGAATCCGTGACGATCGACACCCCCACAGGCCACCGGCTGTCTGGCCGCCTTGAGCGGCCAGCCGGCACGGCGCGCGCCTATGCCCTGTTCGCGCACTGCTTCACCTGCGGCAAGGACCAGACCGGCGCCGTGAAAGTCTCGCGGGCCCTTGCCGCGCGCGGGATTGCCACGCTGCGCTTTGACCTGACCGGCATCGGAGCCAGCGACGGTGATTTTGCCGAGACCAGCTTCAGCGCCAATGTCGAAGACATTGTTGCCGCAGCCGATTGGATGCGGACACGTCACCAGGCCCCGAACTTGCTGATTGGCCACAGCCTTGGCGGGGCGGCCATTCTCGCGGCGGCAGCCCAGATCCCCGATGTGTCCGCCATCGTCACCATCGGTGCGCCCGCCGATGCCGCCCATGTCCTGCACCAGTTTGAAGACGCGCTGCCGGAGATCGAGCAGGCGGGCGAAGCCCCGGTTACGTTGGGCGGGCGCCGGTTTGTCGTCCGGCGCGGTTTTGTCGAGGATATCCGGGCGCAATCGCTCAAGGCGCACCTCCGCAACCTCAGGAAGCCCCTGCTCATCCTGCATGCGCCGACCGATGACACGGTTGGCATCGAGAATGCGACGGCGCTGTTCTCAGCCGCTCGGCATCCGAAGAGCTTTATCTCGCTGGACGGATCGAACCATTTCCTGAGCGGGCCGGGCGAGGCGGACGCTGCCGCCGCTGCGATTGCCGGCTGGGCCGACCGTTACCTGCCTGAAGCGGAGGTGATGAATTCATCGGATGCGCCCGCACCAGGGGGGGTGCGGGTTGAGGAGACCGGTGGGGGCACATTCGAGAACCGCATTCTCACGGGCCGCCATGCCTTGCTGGCAGACGAGCCGGAAGATGTTGGCGGCGGGGATTCCG
This sequence comes from uncultured Hyphomonas sp., assembly GCA_964409375.1. GTDB lineage: Bacteria > Pseudomonadota > Alphaproteobacteria > Caulobacterales > Hyphomonadaceae > Hyphomonas. Next base: position 55,813 of record CAYPDA010000001.1, on the reverse strand, counting down.
GGCCCGGTCCCTATGACCTTCTGGCGGCAGCGCTCGGCAGTTGCACGTCGATGACGGTGCGGATGTACGCGGCGCGGAAGAACTGGCCACTGAAGCGCGTCTCGGTCGAGGTGCGCCACGCTAGGATCCACGCCGCTGATTGCGCTGACTGCGAGACGAAGGAGGGCAAGGTCGATCAGCTGCTTGTGTCGCTGCGGTTGGATGGTCCGCTCGACGCCGAACAGCGCGCACGCCTTCTCGAGATCGCGCACAAATGTCCTGTCCACCGCACACTGAAGAGTGAGGTGATAATTTCCGCAGGGCTCGAGAATTAGGAGAAGGACATGCCGCCTGACAGAACGAACCCACGTGCCATCCTCATCGGAACGCTTTACAGGCTTTTTCGTGATCATGGGTATGAAGGCGTCTCGATTGGGGAGATCAGCGCGGCGACGGGGCTCGGGCGATCGAGCCTTTATCACTATTTTCCGGGCGGCAAGGACGACATGGCCGCCGCCGTGATCAACTTTGCGAAGGCTTCGCTCAACTCGGGTGTCTTTGCCGCGCTTAGCAGTGAAGCGCCACTGAACGAGAAGATCGATGCGATGATCGCGGCAATCGATGCGCTCTACCAGGGCGGAAATGTGCCATGTGTGCTCGCCGTCCTGAATGCGTCAGCGCCGGATGGTCCGCTCACCGATGGCTCAGCGCTACTGATCCGCGAGTGGGTCGATCACATGACAGATGCGCTGGCGGCTTCCGGTGTGTCACGCAAAGAAAGCCGGAAACGGGCAGTTCGCGCCATGACCCTGCTGCAGGGCGGCCTGGTGACCGGACGCGCACTGGACGATCGCACACTTTTCCCCGTCATGCTGACCGCCATGCGTCAGACGCTGTTAGCATCGCAGGGACCAGCAAGGTAGCTGAATGCAGAACCCTCGGCGCTGTTTGTAAAGTGGCTGCGCGCATCGAAGTGGGCGTAACGTTGTTAGCCAAGACCGTGGCTGCCATTGCGCCTTTGCCTTCTCGTCGATGAGTCTCAACGGGTTGCCCGCCATCCATTCTTTCGAAAGGTCCCGGAAAGTCGGCACGTCGCCTCGCGAGATCCGGTCATGGGCCTTCTCGCCGGCGGCCTTGTCGGGGATCGTGCGGTTCGCGCAAGCTTCCGAAAACTTCAAGCTGGCCCGCATAGGTGACTGGCGCCGCACTTATTGCTCTTTTGCGCAAGTGAGCGCAGCCTTCGTCCTTGCGGCGGCGAGCGAGAGGGCCGGTGGCGGCCGGGCCCTGCCATTTGCCAGCGGCCGCCTGCCTAACGAATAAAGACGAAGGTCCTCGATCCGCTGGGCTGAACGACCTGAAGAGAGATGTCGCCGCCATCGGTTGGACGGCGCGCCTCCGCGAACGGCCGGAGGATGCGGTCTGTGAGTTTGCTGGTCGCGTACGGTGAGGCGCGAAAAGCCCTCCGCCGTGCCCGTATGCTGGTGCATTTCCGTTCAAGGATTGGATCGAAACGGACTGTACCCGGATGATCCTGACAAAAGCCCGGAACATGCCAGTAGTCTGCAGATTCTTACAAACAAAAGATGGTTTGCCGAAACGGTTTGAAGCGCGGCGAAACTGCGACGTGTTCTTGTGAATGACCGCTGTCGGAGCCTTCCCGGCCATCCGGCGCGGCTCGAGGAGTTCGCGCATAGCGCCGAAGGCATTGCTTGATCTGTGGGATCGAGCCAGGAGCCGAACGCGGCGCTCCTTCCTTCGTGCAGCTTAGGTCAGCGTGCCCGAGAAGGTCTGTCTGTCACATCAACGGCATCCGCCGAGTTGTGCCAAGCACCCGACAGACTTCTCCCCATGCGCAGCGCCGGCCGATGCGCCGACTTCCAGTTCCGTCAGGCGTTCTGCCGGAAAGCCGGCCATCTCGCGGATGAAATCAGAACTCGAGGTCTTCGCGTTGAGCGACCGCAGGGTGATGATGTCTTCATTCACGGGTAGTGCTTCCAGATCAGGGACGGTATCGAGTTTCCGGAGAATGCAAGGTGTACAATAGCTTGCCTCACCACGTTCCTCCTTAGACAACGATCATCGTGTCAGAAGGCATCTGTACCGCCGGACAAGCTTCTAGGCTGGCCGCGGCGCCGCGCTCGCCAAAGGCGGCAGCTTCTTGCTGCCTGAAGGGTGCCTGTGATTCGGGAGTCTGGTACCGCTCGTCAGATGCCGCTGCTTGCAGCAACCTCCCACAGCTCAGTCTTAGGGTAGTCCCGAATCGATGAGGCGGCGATACAAGTAGCCCTGAAGGTAAGACAAATCTTCAGAAGGATCAATTGCTTCAAGAAATTCGGCGGCAACATCATCGCCCGACTTACCCGCAGCCAAGGCGACCAATGCCGCTGAAAGAGCAAGATCACGATCTGTCGCCCCAGAAGCGGCAGCTTGCTCTAGAAACACCTCAGCGCCGCTCTCTCCGAGAAGGGCGGTAAGTTCTGCCTCAACAAGATCGTATTCAGGTCCGCCCCGGGAGCGGCCAGTATACTTTTCCTGCAGCAGGCGCCCTTCTGAAAAGGCGGTCCGGGCTTCATGCAGTTTTCCCTGGTGCATCAGGCCTCTTCCAAGCACGTAAAAGGCCCTGGCGGTTACAGCGCTTTCGCCTTCTGCCTGCCGATCGTGTTCAACGACGGCGCGCGCATGTTTTTCTGCCGCGACAGCGTCATCCTGCGCATAGAGTTTCAGCTCACTTAGATTGATACGCGATAGACCGCGGCCAAAAGTATAATCTGGATTCTCTTCGTATACAGATACGATATCTTCGGCAACTTTGATTGCGCCTGGCATATCTCCGCGCAAGCGCTTGATGTGGAGAAGGGCGGGTAGCGATGTCAATTTTTGGGAGGGCGTAACGTCCTCACCGTTCCGCTCGGCCTCTCTTGCATGATAAAGCCTCTCGGCCCGGTCGATGTCGACAGCCTCGTTTGTTAGAGTGGCAAGCCGCAAGGCGAGATTCAGCTGGTCGCTTACAGGCCTTCTGTGTCCTTTGTCATAGCTGTCCATGACTCTGCGCAACTGGGGCAGCGCGTCAGCCCGGCGTCCGGATTCGAACAAGCTCATAGCATAGAGTTCGCGTCCGCTGGCCAAAAGGCTCTCTGGGCCGTACCCCTCATCTATCCATGAGCCAAGTATTCTCTGAGCGTTTGAATGGTCCCGGCGCAGAAAGAATTGACGCCCTATAACATAACTGCCTGAGGCCGCCTGCTCAGGAGACTGATCGCTCTGACCATGAAGCGCCTGCCAGCGCTCGATCAGCCGGGCAGTGAGGTCATTAGTTCGTCCTTCTTCAGCGAACAGATCGTACAATATAATTCCATACGTATTCTGACCCTGAAGATGTGATTGCGCCAGCTCGAACTGATACTCGCTGTCTGCAAGCGCTTCTCGCGCGCGCGCTGCCTCGGCCTCTGCTTCCTGTGCGAACTTCAGGCTGAATACCAGGCCTGCGACCAAGGTGATCGCCGCCAGCGCGCTCATCGCGCTGGCGAGCGGATACCGGCTGAGGAATTTCGCGAGGCGATAGGACGCCCCCTCGCCGCGTGCTCCAACGGGGCGGCGGGCAAGGTAAGCCCGAATGTCAGCAGCCATCATTGCGGCGCTTGGATAGCGTTCTTCGGGCTTCGCTCGCGAAGCCTTCAGGATTATGGCCTGAACATCCTTTGGCAAGATTGAGAGCGGCGCTTCCAACAGAGCAGCGTCCTGTGTGCGATGTGGAACTGTTCCAGTCATCAGCTGACTGAGTATAACGCCCAGTGCAAAAATATCTGTCGGCACAGAGAGGGGCGCGCCGCTTAGCTGCTCGGGCGCGGCATAGGCAAATGTAAGCGGGCCTCCGGCCTCGCTCTCATCGATTGCTGAGGCAATGCCGAAATCAATCAGCCGGACCTGGCCGCGCTGATCCACAAGGATGTTGGCCGGCTTGAGGTCGCGGTGAAGAATGAGCCTGGAGTGTGCATGATGAACTGCATCGCAGGTCTCGGCAATAAGAACAAGCGCATCGCGGGTCGACCGTGTCGCTGTATACTGATCAATCGGAAGGCCTTCGACGAGATCCATCGCCATATAGGCGCAGCCGTCGGCCGTGATGCCGCCATCGAGAATACGTGCGATGCCGGGGTGGTCCATACGGGCCAGGCGGCGGCGTTCATTGTCAAACCGTGTTGCGCGGTCCGGGCCGCCGGGTTGCATCAGCTTGACAGCTGCTTTCTGCTCGTAAAGACCGTCGCCCCGCTTGGCGCGCCACACTTCCCCCATACCGCCGCGCCCGAGCAGCTCTTCGAGGCGCCAGGGGCCGATCATCCGGCCGTGTGCTCCGACAATATCGGCCAGACGGGCAGTGTTATCGGCTGACGTGGCGAGGAACGTGTCGCTCACGCGGGTCAGCAGCCGGCGGACCTCGTCTGCATGATCTGTTGTCGTTTCAAGTGTCGACAAAAACGCCTCGCAAGCCTCGGGCTCAAGCACCCTTGCCTGCTCCACATCGTCAAGTATCCGGTCCCACTTCATGATCTTGCGTACTCATCCCCCTGCACGTCAGCGATACTCAACCGCGTGGCTGCGTCAAGATTTGTTGGTGTTCAGATGCATCTGATCCGTTTTGAAACGAGAGCCATCTGGACACAGAGATCCGCTCGCCAAGGACCGTCTGCGAAACCTGAGATAGCCCGGGTGAAGACGACGGAGTTGACCCGCCTAGGGCGTCAACGGCCCGGCCCGGCCCATCAGGGCTAACAGAGTCCACCGTGCCAAGTACGCCTGGTGGATAATTCGTTCACGTTCGATCTGAGCGTTGAGACTTTCACGTTCAGCGTCCAGCACATCGCTCAGAGTGCGGGTGCCGGCTGCAAACTCTCTCTGTGTCCCCTCGAACGCGCGTCCGCTTGCCTCCAGGCGTACCTCCAGAATGCTGAGCTGACCCTCGGCTGTTCTCAGCGCCTCATACGCGTCAACGATTGCATTACGCAAAGCACGCTGCTCCTCTGCCAGCAGAAATGCCTCGCGCTGGGCCGTGTTCGACGCCTCCCGCACGCGGGAACTGCGCCCGCCGCCTTCGTAGAGGGGAATAGTCGCCCGCACGCCGAGGGTCAGATCTTCGCGGCTGTCTCCCGGGAATGTTTCGTCCTCCCCGATGCTTGCGCGCGCAAACAGCGCCAGACTTGGAGCATAGGCACCGCGCGCCACGCTGACTGCCGCCTCCGCTGCATCTATCCGCGCTTTTGCGCTCGCAATACGCGGCGAGTTAGCTAATGCGCCTTCTACGGCTTCGCTCAGCGTTGCCGGGACCCCGCCTGGATCCAAAAGCGGACCGAGCATGGCAGGAGTTTCGCGAGTAAGCGCTTCATAGCGTAAGCGGAGCGCACGCAGGTCTGCCTGAGCGCCCAAAAGCTCAGCGCGTACCGTTGCGCCGCGGGCTTCCGCCTGTGCTACATCCGTCACAGTGGCGTCCTGAAGCTCACGCCGCCGCACGATTCCGGATAATTCTTGCTCGAGTGCGTCCAGGCTCTCCTGGCGCAGGTCAAGGATCCGCGTTGCCAGCACGACATCGGAGTGGGCGCGCACTGCGTCGAGAACTACTTGCTGATAAATCTGTTCAAAGGCCGCTTCGCCTGCCTGTTTTTCAGCGCGGGCAACGACAACCTGGTTTCTGTTCTGAAATCCCTGGAAAAGGACCTGGTTGACTTCAATCCCGGCTTCCACGCCGTCAAGATCGAGGTTGCTCGTTCTCTGGGCAGGACCAGTTATGGTGTCAAAAGGAGATCTCCGGGTCAGATCGCGGCGCTGCAATGTAGCGTTCGCAGCGATGCGCGGGCGCTTATAGGTCCTTGCCTGGACGATGCCTTCGCTGAGAGCGGACACAGCGGCTCTCTCAGCGGCAAGACGGTCGCTTCGTTCGATCGCCAACACGATCGTATCGTCGATGGTCTGGGCCCAAGCTGCTCCGGCAATGCAGCCCAGAACGCCCATCGTAGCCAAGGCCGCCACGGCACGGGCTACATTTCCGGATTTCGTCTTCCGCATAATAAGTCCTTACACTGATTACCCATGAGTCTCAGCACTCGTCGGTTTAGCCTTCACGGAAAGCCTGATCGATTGACTCGCCAAAGGGCTGCCAGAGATACTCGAGCAGCGTTCGCTCGCCGGTCACGATCAGCACTTCGGCTGTCATCCCTGCAGAGAGCTCAAGGGTGGTTCCAAGCCGTGCTTCCAGAGATTTCAGTTCTGCTTGGTCGACTTCCACCTTCACCGGAAAGTATGGCTGGCCGGTGATCTCATCGACTGAGGTGTCGGCCGCTACGGTCCGCACGATGCCAGTCAGACGGGGCAACTGGCGCATGTTGAATGAGGTCACGCGCACGTCTGCTGGCATGCCTGCCAGGACAACATCGATATCTAGCGGTTGTACACGCGCTTCGATGACCAATTCTGCGTCAGCAGGAACGATCGAAAGGATGGTGTCGCCGGGCTGGATCACGCCGCCGAGCGTATTGACCTGTAGCTCGACCACCTTGCCACTGACCGGCGCGGTTACAGCAGTACGGTTCAGTACATCACTTGAGGCAGAGCGTTCCGTAGTCACGCTTGACAGTTCGAGGCGCGCTGCGTCCAGTTGTTCGGCTATCTCAGCCTGAAGCCTTGCTTCTACATTTACGATCTCAAGCTGTTTTTCACTTATTGTCTGGCGCGCCCGCGCGATCTTGGACTGGTTTTCAGCCCGCGCCCCGACGAGTTCGGCCTGGCGCCGTTTCATGTCCAGGACACGGCTCTCGGCGGTCAGTCCTTCGGTGAGCAAGGCTTCTAGTGTCGCCGTTTCGGAATTCACGAACGAAAGCTGGGTGTCCTGACTTGAGATCAGAGCGCTCAGACCATCGATCTCCGAACCCAATTGATCGATCTGTGTCAGCAAGGCGCTGTTGGTTGCGATCCTGCTATTGCGCCTGCTGTCGAATACGGCGTCCTGGGTTGCCCTAAGCTGCACGATCTCGGGGTCGTCTTGCGACCGCAACTCTTCAGGATACCGGATCTCGCTTCTGTTGCTCTGTTCACTCTGAAGCCTTGCGATCATAGCTTTCAGTGTCAGCTGGCGCACCGCCAGCATCGTGTCGCCGGCCTCCGCCCGCGTGCGTTCGAGCAACACGAGCGGGTCACCCGCGGCGACCAGGTCGCCGTTCTTCACATAAAGCTGCGAAATGATGCCGCCCTCCAGGTGCTGTACGGTCCTCCTGTTGCCGTCCGGGCTGATCCGTCCGGGCGCAACCGCACCGCTTGAAATCGGCACCAGCGCGGCCCACGCGCCGAACCCTCCGAAGAACAACAGCGCGGTAAATGCGCTTATGATCATCGGGCCGCGAAGTCTTTGGAGAAGTGGGCGCTCGGACGCATCCGCATTGGCCATCTGCGCCGCTATTGCCGGACCTTCCTCGCGGGGCGGCTCGGCTTTGACGTTCTCTTGACGGGGCGCACTTTGACTCTCTGCGTCTGTGAATGTCATATTGCGCCTCCTTCCACGATTTTCGGTCCGGACCGGCGCTGGGCGAACTCTTCTGCCAACTGCCGGTAGACTTCCTGAGCGGGGCCGTATGCCGCCATCTGGCCGTTTCGAATGATCACAAGCTTGTCGGCATGAACAAGCGCTTCCCGCCGGTGAGCGACGATCACGACCGCGCAGCCGGCCGCTTTCAGGTCGCGGATAGTATTCTGAAGCGCCTCTTCACCGGTCCCGTCGAGGTTCGAATTTGGCTCGTCGAGCACCAGCATCTTGGGCCCGCCGTAAATTGCCCGCGCCAGCCCGATGCGTTGGCGCTGTCCGGCAGAAATCACCTTGCCGCCGGGGCGGAAGACTGTGTCATAGCCCTGCGGCATGTGCAGGATCATTTCGTGTACGTTCGCCATCTTTGCAGCAGCCATGACGCGCTCCGGGTCCGGCTGACCCATGCGCGCAATGTTTATCGCAATGCTGGCGGTAAACAGCTCCACTTCCTGAGGCAGGTAACCGATATGCTGGCCAAGCTGGTCCTTGTCCCAGAAGGACAGCTCAGCATCATCCAGCCGGATTTCTCCGATTGTGGGAGCGTAGACCCCTGTGATCAGACGGCAAAGCGTCGTTTTGCCAGCCGCAGAAGATCCGATGACACCGAGGCATTCACCGGGCTGGACGTCGAAGCTGATATTGGCGAGCACGGGCGGCAGGTCGGGGGTCGGCCTGTAGGCAACGCCTCGGAGGCTGAGCCGCCCTGTCGGTGCAGGCAAGGGAAAGGGAGTTCTCGCCCCCGGGGCCGAGCGCAGCAGACCCTGCGTCCGGTTATAGGCGGTCCAGGTGGTAACCCAGGATTTCCAGGAGCCGATCAGCTGTTCCACGGGCGCCAGGGCGCGCCCAAGCAGAATGGACGCCGCAATCATTCCGCCGGACGATAGCTCACCGTCCAGCACGAGCAGCGCCCCCAGTCCAAGCACCGCCATCTGCGACGCGAACCGGATGAACTTGGTGAAGCCGGCAAACCCGCCGCCCACGTCGCCTGCGAGTTCTCCCGATGCGACCGCCTTGTCATCAAGCGCGTTCCAGCGGCGCATAACGGCACCTCGCATGCCCATGGCGTCCACAACTTCGGCATTTTTCAAGGCGGAATCGAGCATGTCATAGGCTGCGAGCTGGTTCTGGGAAGCCTCGCGTAAACCTTTGCGCGTCATCCATTCGTTCACGATACCCGTCACAGCCAGCAGCACAGCTGATCCGGTTGCCAACCATCCCAGCAGCGGATGCATCATCCAGATGACTATGATGAAGCCCGGGGCCCAGGGCGCATCAAACAGAGGCGTAACACCCTGGCCGCCGAGAAAACTCTGAACCTGCTTTAAATCCCGCACGGGCTGGGACGTCGCATCCTTGTTGCCGAGGCCGGACCAGAACGTGCCCCGGACTACCGCGTCGCGCGCGGCGGCTGCGCTCCATGCCGCGGTGCGCGACAGGATAGCTGCGCGCAAGGCGTCAAACGCGCCCAGGGCAAACAGGGCAACCACCGTGATGAGGGTAAGGTAGAAGAGGGTGGGACGGCTGCCGCTTGTCAGGATGCGGTCATAAGTCTGCAACATGTATATCGGCGAGACGAGCATCAGAAGGTTTATCGCAAAGCTCAGCGCCATCGCTATGGCGAAGCCCACGCCCGCCCGGCGCAGGGCGATATCCAGCGCCGTCGGAGACTTCGCCGTTGAGGTAAACACTTCCGCCATAGGCCTCCCCTAGTGCCAATCCATATTCGGTACCGCGCGCACTGCAAGAATGACGCCGCCGGAAAACCGGACGATGCCAGTGAGCCACGAGACCCTGAAGTCCTCCGCGACAGGGCCGAAAATGCACTGGCAGACAAAGCTCGTCAGCGCACTTTCTGCCCAGCCATCATTTCCCTCCCCGTCCTGTTTCCCTGCCCCGGAGCAGGTGTAACCCGGCACCTCAGAAATAGTCGGCCGGCACCGGCAGTTCGAGCGGCTCCGCGGGAAGCAGGCCGGAACCGGTAACCCCGACGGGCGTGCCGGTAGGCGGCTCAGCCGGTACCCCCGAGGACGCACTCAGCTCCAGCAAGCCGGCCGTATCCTGAACGCTCCCGGCCGGCATCGGCGGCTCCTGAAGATTGACAAACATGGCAATTTTCCCGTTTGGGGGATCTACCAGCATGATCGCGAGCGAAGGCTCGTCCGTGATGTCGGTGTCAAGACCCACCCCTTCGACCGGTTCAACCGGACCCGACGATTTTTCGCCTTCTGAGAAGGCCGAGAACATGTCAGGCTCATCAGACAGGGCCGAGAATGAGGAGAAGGACGCAGGCCCTGCCTCACCGGACGAGCCGCTGGCGGTTATCTCGATCACGGGCGTTGCCTGTACGATGAAGCGCGTCGCGCCGGTCCCGGTGAGCTGAACGTTGATCGTGTCGCCGGCGTTCAGCGGGCCCTGGCTCGCGATTAGTGCATTGATCTGATCGGCAAGGTCCGCGACGTTGGTGATGATCGCGTTGTCCTGCCAGGCCCCCGTGATCTGTACAACTTCACTGCCGCCGATGAACGACTTGCCCGTACCGAAAGGCTGGGCATTCAGGCTGTTCTCGACCTGGAAGGTCAGAGTGCTTGAGCCGCTCTGGTTGCGTTCGGCCTGCCAGCTGACGAGAGCGCTTTCGACACTGGTCACACCGGCCACGCCGTCCGCCACCGTGAACCGAAGCTGGACGACCTTGTCTGTCTCAAGGTCGGGACTGTTGGCCGACCAGCCGAGCTCGATGTCGTCCTGTGCGGTTTGAACCACAGCCAGGAAGGTCGTGGTCGGAGCCGGCGCCGGTTGATCGCTTGGCGCGATGGTGGCTGTCGCGGCGGCCTTGGTGGCCACCAGCGCGGCCCCGGCCAGCGTGGCCGAGATCTGGACCGAGAAGGTCTCTGCCCCCTCGGCCAGGGTGTCGTCGATCGTCGGCACGAGGATCGTAGCACTTGTCTGGCCGGCCGGGATAATGACCGTCTGGTTGGTCGCCGGTGTGAAGTCGCCCGGCGCAACCGCCGTGCCGTTCACCGTGCTGTAGGTCACCGTTACAGGTCCCGTCGCCGGACCGCTCAGGCTCACGAGGAAGGAGGCAACCGCTCCTTCTTCCAGAGGTGTCGTGATGTCGGCGATCGATATTGTCGGCGCCGGTGCAGGCCCGGCTGCACCCACGGTGAACGTGAAGCTCTGGGTCGCCACCACGCTGCCGGATGCATTGGTTCCGGAGTAGGAGGTCGCCAGCAACGTATACGTACCAGCTGCAAGGGCCGGTCCGGTATAGATGAAGTCGTACGGCGCGAGGTTCTCGATCTTGCCGCCGATCACGTTACCCGCAGCATTGAGCAGGTCGATGTCGACCGAAGCCGCAGACCCGCTGATGAAGTTGCCCGAGAACATCGGTGCAGAGCCGAGGTTGGCAAGCGTATATGCATCGCCGTTCTGCAGCAGCGGATCCACGAACCCGCCTGCGCCAATGACCTGGAAGTTCAGGGTCGGACCAACAGGCGCCGGTTGATCGCTTGGCGCGATGGTGGCTGTCGCGGCGGCCTTGGTGGCCACCAGCGCGGCCCCGGCCAGCGTGGCCGAGATCTGGACCGAGAAGGTCTCTGCCCCCTCGGCCAGGGTGTCGTCGATCGTCGGCACGAGGATCGTAGCACTTGTCTGGCCGGCCGGGATAATGACCGTCTGGTTGGTCGCCGGTGTGAAGTCGCCCGGCGCAACCGCCGTGCCGTTCACCGTGCTGTAGGTCACCGTTACAGGTCCCGTCGCCGGACCGCTCAGGCTCACGAGGAAGGAGGCAACCGCTCCTTCTTCCAGAGGTGTCGTGATGTCGGCGATCGATATTGTCGGCGCCGGTGCAGGCCCGGCTGCACCCACGGTGAACGTGAAGCTCTGGGTCGCCACCACGCTGCCGGATGCATTGGTTCCGGAGTAGGAGGTCGCCAGCAACGTATACGTACCAGCTGCAAGGGCCGGTCCGGTATAGATGAAGTCGTACGGCGCGAGGTTCTCGATCTTGCCGCCGATCACGTTACCCGCAGCATTGAGCAGGTCGATGTCGACCGAAGCCGCAGACCCGCTGATGAAGTTGCCCGAGAACATCGGTGCAGAGCCGAGGTTGGCAAGCGTATATGCATCGCCGTTCTGCAGCAGCGGATCCACGAACCCGCCTGCGCCAATGACCTGGAAGTTCAGGGTCGGACCAACAGGCGCCGCGCTCAAGGTCAGGTTGAAGACATCCGTGACAGTGTTCGCGTCGTCGTCAGTTGCGCTGACGGTAATCGCGTACGCGCCAAGCGGGGCGCCTGGGGCCACCGTGAACACACCGGTAAGCGGATTGAATGACACGAATCCCTGGAGTGCTTCGGGGATAGCTGCCGATAGCGTAAGTGTGTCACCATCGAGATCCGTGAAGGTGCCCGGGGGTACGGTAATGATTCCGCCTGCCGAGGCGACGAGCGTTACGTCGTCGATTGGGTCGGTGACTGTCGGGGCTGTCGGGCCGGTCGGAATGAAGACCGAATTCGTCGCTGCTGTCGCAGGGGGGCTCCCTTTGTAGAGCTCCCAGAAATCAAGATGGAAGCCCTGGCTGCGTCCCGCGATCTGGACTGTATAGAGGCCCGGCTCGGTGATCACGATCTGCGTTGGCGGATTGTTCGGCGCGCCGTCGTAAAGATTGGCGTTACCCCAAGTTCCGTTATTAGGGCCTCCGAAGATCTTGATGAAGCCCTGGCTGGTGGGCTCAGGCTCGCTGGTCGAGGCGGCAAGATACTCCTCAATTGTCTCGTTCGTCCCGGCCTTCCTGAAGTTCAGCCAGATGTCGTTCTGCTGGTCACTCGCCGCCACTCCGTCACGGGATGCACGTATCCGGAAGTTATAGATGCCAAGATCTGCCTCGGTGATCAGGATGGTATACTCGAGGGTATTGTCCTGCGAGACGGAGACGATGCCGGTACTCGTGTCCGAGCCGAAAAGGTAATACCCCGCTCCCTGGAAGCCGGCCTGGCGTCCTTCGCTGTCTGGCGCGCTGACAAAGGACCAGCTGCCTCCAGGATTGAGCCCGGCATTGGCCCCGTTCACGTCCTCCATCTGGACCTTGAAGCGGGCATTGCTGCCGCCCGATCCAACGGCCTGGAAGTAACCTTGTGGCGCCGCGTTGCCGCCGCCCACCACGGGCCCGCCAAAGTTATTCAGGTAAATCGGTGCGGTCACCGGGCCGAGCGCAACGATTTCACCGCTGATGTTGCCGATCGCGGAAGCGACGAAGCCGATCGGCGCCGTGGATTCGCCGTTGAAGCTGCCCTTGCCGGTACCGCTTGCGGCCCCGTATTTGAACAGGCTTGTGGCGTCAAACGTGCCGTTCGCACCGATGATGACGTCAAAGCTCTGCTCGTCAAAAGCATTGTTGACCTTGAAGTCGTAGCGCTCGAGACGCTGGGTCACCAGTCCGTCTATACCGTTTGAGGTATTGGTGACCGGGTCCAGTCCCCGCGTCATGGTGATGCGAACCAGCTGGCCCGGATCCCCGCTGACGATAACCGTCGGCGGAGTGCCGCCATAGGTGCCGACACCGCCTTCAGAGGTACCATTGACCAGAAGCGACACTTCTTCCGGGACGATGCTCTGAGACGCGATCGCGATTGCGCCCGCATTGCTCTTGTCACTGATCAGTTGGCCGCTCGCTGTCGTGCCGTCATCGAACAGAACGGTGAAGAGAGAGCCGATAAGCTCATGACCGGAAACGCCTCCAACATCCCAGCCCAGGGTCGCGCCCGTGTCGACACCGTTCGTACCGTTCTTCTGCATGCCTGCGATCGAGTTGGGATCCATGTCGCCCGAGAAACCGACAACTTCGCCGAACTCGAATCCGCCGCTGTTGTTGGGGTTGAACTTGATCATTGCCCCCTTGTAGCCGCCATTGCTGGGGCCGCCTGAGCCGCCGGAATTTGGAATCGGTGCCGGCCCTGGCAGGAAGTATCCCGTACCGGTAACATAGGCGCCGGTGTTGCCGGCGCTGTTGACGGCCCAGGGCTTTGCGGCAGCGTCACCACCGAGACCGTCAGGATCGAAAACGCTGTCTTGATATAGCGCGCTCGAGACATCGATAAAGATTGCGGAGATCTTCTTGGCTCCGATATTCTCGACCTGAAACGAGTCGGCGCCGAAGTTAGACGCTGCAACGCTGTTGTTGCCTTCCATGATCTTGAGCACGGCTGCACCGGTCACGCCCTGCCCGTAAGTCGCGCTCGTGAAGAGATCCCCTTGCGATGCAAATGCCTCCGCGGCGTTACCCGGATCGGGCGGCACGACTGTACCTTCGCCGCTGCCGGCGGTGACCTTGAAGTTGTCAAGCTGCGCAAGGAAAGTGCTGGCACCGCCAATGCTCGTCTGAGTGAAACCGGCGCCGACACCGATGCTCTCGTCAAAGATCGCCGCGGCAAGTGATCCGGTAACCGAAGCGGTGCCGAAGCTGACATTGGTTGCGCCGGCAATCGGCTGGCCGGTGCCGTTGAGGAAGGTTGCGAAGGCCTGCACGGTCGCGGCTGCGGCGGACGTCGCATTGACGACAAGTGTGATGTCGACCGCTTCAAAGCCCGCAAGCCCCCCGAGGCTCGCCGGGAGCGGGATATTGTTCCCGCTGACCTTGGTTTCGACATCATTGTTGCGGGATGAGAATTCGACATTCTGCGCAGCGAAGCCGAACACGAACTTGACGAAATCCGTGCTGTCGATCCCTATATGCAAGCCGAGTTGCTGGAAGTTGGCGGCCGGACCGTCGAACGGGTTGACCACACGCGCTTCAATAATGAAGGCACGGTTCTTGATGCCAAGCTGATAGTCATCCTCGGGATCATTGCTCGTTCCGGTATCACCGGTGCTGGCGATTACGTTGAGCGTCCCGCCGGAAACTGTGGCCGTACCCGTCTCTTCGTTGAAGGGCTTGAGCGCAGCGCTTCCGGCAGTGCCAGCCTGGAGCAGGCCGGTAAATCCCGCCTCGTAGGGCGTGCCATCCGTATTGAAATCAAGCTCGATGACCTGGCCAGCCGTCAACAGAACGCCGTTGCCGGCATCGTAGGCAAAGGGATCGTCAACATTCGGAACCGTATCGCCGTCAACATCGGGATCTGCGCTGTTGAGAATGCCGTCCCCGTCAAGATCACCGTCCGGTGCCAGCGGGTTGCCGCCGCCGGTGCTGCCGCCGCCGATATCAAGCACTAGAGACTGGCTGACGGCTGCGTTGAGGTTCGGAGTCGCCGCCAGATCGGCGATCTGTCCTGCAAGCAGTGTGACGGACAGAGGCGTCGCGTTCACCCATCCACCTGCAGGCGCAAGGATCTCGTAGCTGGCAACGCCGCCAGTAAAGCCGGTGAAGTTGACTGTCGCCGGAACGACGAAACCGCTGATCGCAAGTTGCAGGTCTTCCGCCCCGAGAGTCGCCGGATTGATTCCGCTTGCATCAGCGAGCGTCAGGCTCACCAGAAGTGGGCTATCTGCGTCGACCGGGTTCGAAAGGGTCATTACCGCTGTGGGGGGCTGCGTGTCTGCCGCAGGCCCACCCAGCTTGATGATCTCGATCGCGTTGACGATCGGGTTCTGAAGCACGTCCTGGAGGAAGCCGATATTGAGCACACCGTCCGTCACTTCGACGTCAGCTGTGAGCACACCGACATTGGCGCCAAACGCTGTGCCGGGCGTGATGTCATTGAACGCAGCCGGAACCGTGCCCTCGAGCGAAGCGTCGAAATTGCGGAAGGCCGAACTCTGTCCGCCAGAGAACAACTCGGCGATGTAGAGATTGACCCGGTAGGCGCCCGGACCAGCAAGATCTGCAACCGGTATATTGTACGAGAACGGCGCATTGCTTGAGCGCGCCGTGTCCAGGACGCTTTCCGGCACCCCTGCGGGGATTGCCGCTGCGCTACCGGCATACCCGGCAGCAGGAGCGTCGCCGCGGTTGTCGGTCGTCGCGAGATAGATGGATCCTGCGCCCGTATCCGCGAGCCAGTCGGGACCGCCATCCGTTGCGGCGACCTGGGGCCCGAAGGCATTTATGCGCAGGACGATCTGGTCACCCGCCGGAGCGGTCTCGGTCACAATCAGACCAAGTGAGGCAGAAACCGCGTCCGGTGTATTGCCTACCGTCACATCGTCGACGGTCACAGCCACATCGAGCGTGGGATTGACCGCTGCCTCGAGCGTAAGGCCTGCCTTGAGGAAGAGCTCCAGCCCGTCGATCTCAAACAGGTCTGCATCCTCGCCGATCAGCGCAAGCAGGTTGGTGCCAAGACCATCATCAGTGATCACAATATCGGCAACCTTGGTGCGTACGGACGTTCCCTCGGCAATGCTTGCCAGCACGGGTGTGAGGTTTACAGCTGTCGGCGCGAGGTTTTCGGGCGAGTCGCCCGGCGCGGTGATGGACAGGCTGTCTAGCTTGGCTACGAAGCCCGGCGCGCCGCCGCCATCCACATGTGTGAAGCCGACGCCTACACCGATGTTCGGGCTTGCAAGCGCGGCAGCAAGGGCTCCGCTGATCGGGGCCGTGCCATAATTGACGTTGATGATGACCGACTCGTCGGCCGCAAGGAAGGCAACGGACCCCGTTACGGTCGCTGAGGTGGCATCGATCGAGACAACTTCAAACGTGATCTCAGCCTTGGCGAAGTCATCCAGCCCGGCGCCGGGAGGTAATGGAACGTTGGCGTTGGCGTTGGCGCCGCCATACTTCGTGCCGACATCGTTCTCCTGTTTCTGGAACTCGACAACACCAGCTGCCTGGCCAAATACCAGCTTGATCATGTTTGCGCTGTCGAGGCCGAGCACCAGGCCAAGCTGGTCGAAGCTGTTGGGGTTGGGCGCTTCGCCAAACCAGGGGTTCACGACAAGCGCCGTGGCGGTGAACGTGCCGTTCTTGACGCCAACCTGAGCGTCATCCTCAGGGTTGTTCGAGCCGCCGGTATCACCGGCCGTTACAGGGTCGACGATAAGGAACCCGCCCTCGACACGCGCAGCGCCGGTGTCCTCGTTGAAGTTGCCGCCATTGGTGGTTCCCTGAAGGAAGCCTGTCATTCCGTTCTGGTAGATTGTTCCATCAATGTCGAAGCCGTAGAATCTGGTTTCGCCCGGCGCCAGCGTCATGCCGTTCTCGGCATCATAGGCAAAGGGGTCATCGACATTGGGTATCCCGTCGCCGTCGACGTCATCATCCTCGGAGTTGATTATGCCGTCGCCGTCCAGGTCGCCGTCGGGCGCATAGGGATCCGGGACAACTTCAATCACATCGGTCACGGTAAGCGTGAACGCGGCTTCGGCGTCGGGTGTTTGGCCGACCGTCGGGTCATCGACCTGGACCGACACGTCCAGCGACGGGTTCGTCTCGAAGTCGAGCACGGTCCCCGCTTTAAGGAAAAGCTCGAGCCCGATGATCTCAAACAGATCGGCGTCTTCGCCAACGAGAGACAGGTTATTTGTTCCGTTTCCGTCATCAATTACCGTGATTTCGGCCACTTTCAGGTTTACCGGCACAGCCGTGTTCTCGGCGATCTCAAGGACAAGCGGCGTGAGCGACAAGCTCGGCGGAAGATTGATAACGGGTTCGCCTTCAACCGTGATGGTGAAGCTTGTCTCAACCGTCACGCCCGAGTTTACAGACCCGTCTGTTGCGCCGATCGTCACCACAAAGCTGCCTGCATTGGGCGGCGTACCCGACAGAATACCGTCGACTATGGACAGCCAGGCCGGCCCGGAAACAAGGGTATAGGTGAGGGCATCTTCGTCGGGATCCGCAAAGGCCCCGATAGCGTCAAGGTCGATCGCCAGAGGCGCCGGAACCGGCTGGGTGATGTCGTCGATACCGTTCGAGACGAAGGGCGCAAAGTTCACCTCGCCCGCGACCGGTACGAGCTCGATGTAATCGAACCGCGCGAATTCGCCTGCATCTGCTGTGGCGTTGAGCTTCAGGACCGTGCCGGGCCCGACATTCAGGCCCGGGAAGGTCAGAATGCGGAGGTTCTGCGGCTGGGCGGCATCACCGCCGCCGCTTTGATTGAAGCTGAACGAATCGAGCGGTTCGAAGACACCGTCGCCGTTAAAGTCGACCGATAGGCTCGCGATCGAAACGCCGTCGTTCTCGTCGTAGAAAGCAATGCGCATGTCATAAGCGCCTTCTGCGCCCGTGCCGTCGAACTCAAGGACTGCCTCACCGGACGCATTCGCAAGCAGGCGGATGCCCTGGCGGCCTCCCGACAGGCTTTCCACAAAGAAGCCGCTTACAAGGTCGAAGGTTTCTGCCTCGATCCGAAGCGTCTCCCGCGCATCCAGTTCCGGCAGGACATTGAACACAAATGTTGAAGCTGCCGTGGCTTCCCCGTCAGACGCAATCACAGTGACCTGGAACGATCCCGCCGCCTGGGGCGCGCCCGAAAAGACCCCGGTCGAAGCGTTGAAGCTGAGCCCTGCCGGCAGGTTGCCGGCAACCGTGAACATCAGCGTGTCGCCGTCCGCGTCATTGAACGCGCCGGCCACCGAGACTGTCGCGTCGTCGCCGACACGCAGGATCTGGTTGGCAATCTGTGTGGCCGTAGGCGCCGTGTTCTCGGCTTTGACCGTCAACTGGAACGTCACGGACACCGGAGGGTTATTTCCGTCGCTCGCTAGGATCGTGACGGTTGTGCCGCCAGGCTCCGTCTGATCACCCGCGTCAGGCGTGCCAACCAGTCGGCCATCGACCACCATGAGCCAGGCCGGACCCTCGACGGAGAACGTAAGCGCGTCGTCCTCCGGGTCTGCAAACAGTGCGAGGAGGTTGAGATCGAGCGGCTGGTCCAGAGCGACTGTCTGATTGGCAATTCCGAAGGGCGCAAATGGCGGCAGGTTCTCGTCTGCACCCTCGGCGATCCCTGTAAACTCGATATAGTCGATACGTGCGTATTCGCCCGCATCCCGGATACCGGTCAGGGTCAGAACAGAGCCTTCATCGACTTCTACGCCTTCAAATGTCCGGACACGGAAGCTCGAGGCCTGGGTACCGTTCCCGCTGGTCGCATCGTCATCCATGATAAAGGACGTGTTGAAGGGGTTCTCGCCGCTGATGGCAATGTTGACCTGGCTTTCGCCGTCATTTTCGTCGAAGTAGCCAATCCTGAGCGTGTAGATGCCCGGAGGGACACCTTTGCCGCTCAGGTCGAACGTCGCTGTACCCGTAGACTGACCATTGGGGATCCAGATCAACTGGCCGCCATCGGCGGTTGCCGCCGCAGCGACGACATAACCGCCGGCGAGATCGGCGTCTTCGGCCTGCAAGCGCACCGTTACCGGCTCGAGGGTCGCCGGATCGGGCGCCACTGTTACGGTCACGGTTGCGGTTGCAAATTTCTCGTTCGCGCTTACGCCATCAGAGACGGTGTAGGTGAACGTCGCTTCGCCTGAGAAGCCTGGATCCGGTGTGAACGTGACAATGCCGTCCGCCAGAGAAACAGTTCCGTTCACCGGGTCCTGAACCGACACGATCGTCAGCGGGTCGAGGTCCGGATCGGAATCGTTGGCCAGCAGCGTCGCTACCGGAATGTTCAGGATACCGCCAAATGCAACAGATGCTGCGTCTGCGCCTGCAACCGGTGCCAGATTGTCCTCGTCGATCTGGCCGTCCTGGTTGTTGTCCTTGCCGTCATTGATCTCCGGAGCGCCGGGATAAACCGTCTCGTCGGTATCATCCTCGTCGCCGGGCACCGATGCAAAGCCTTCGGGGGCTTCGTAATCGGTGCGGTTGTTCAGCGCATCGTCCACGCCGAAGCCGTCACCATCCTGATCAACATAGAACGTGAACGGGCCATCGAGGCCTTCTACCGTCAGTGTCGCCGTGTTCGGCGTCGAGCCGCCCTGTCCGTCGGTGACGTTGAAGCTCACGGTCAGTTCAATCGACTGGCCTTCACCGAGCGCGTCTGCGAACTGCGCCGGATCGATAGACAGAGTCGTCCCGTCGAGGACAAAGTCGACCGGGTTGAGGCCTGTGTCGGTCACGGTCACGTTCGCGACACCAAGCGTGCCGCCATCAGCGTCCGCTGCACCCTCCAGAAGATCGATCGAAACCGGGGCCGCGTTCTCCAGGACACTGCCGGCGTCGATCTT
>CAYPDA010000001.1:34263-36053 GCA_964409375.1 uncultured Hyphomonas sp. | reverse complement strand
TTGGGATCGAGAGATTTGATGGAGAGGTACTCGAAGTTTGCGGTGAACTCTCCGCCAGCGGATATGCCGTCAGTAATTGACACCCCATAGGCGATCCCGCCGCCCTGATTGCCAGTCAGCGGATTCTGATTCTGCATAGCTAGTGCGAAAGCGCTTGTGGTAGATATGTAGCGGGGGCCGACGGGCAGTGCCCCGAGCGACGTTCCAGAAGCATCGAAGAATTCGACAGTGCCCGAAACCTCGCCAGCAGTTGCCGTTCCAGCCACTACACCCGTAACGCCCGCCGGCACGGCCGCCACTGAGCGGTCAACAGTCAGTCGAAGTTCATAAGCTGCATAGTTGGGGAGGTTTGCAAGAAATGTCCCCGCGAGTGGCACATTCGAGTCACCGCCGCCAAGCAAGCTCTGATTGTGCCCGATCTGCACGCGCGGATCATTATTCCCGTTATCGCTAAAAACGAGCTTGACGAAGTCGTCGACCCCGCCTGCGCCGACCTGGATTCCGAACTGGCTGAAGCTGTTCGCGCCGAGCGCGGTCAAGAAATCTGCGCTGGTAACCCGGGTCGAGATTTCAAACACTTGCGTGTCTGAAACGTCGATCCCCGACTGATAGTTGTCACGAATGAGATTACTGGTCGTGATGCCCCCCACCGCGTTGCTATCTTCCAGAGAGGATGTGATCGACAACGCGCCGTTCGCAATCGTCACCTTCTCTTCAACCGTTCGGTCCCCGTAAGGATCGGACTGGCCCGCGCCCGGCGGATTGAAGGCCGGATTCACCAAGATACCCGTGAACCCTGCTTCCGGGCTGAACGGGTCGTCCGTTGGCGTGCTGAAATCCTGGCGGAACTCGGTCCCGGGGATCAGTTTGCGGCCGAGGCCATTGAGACCGTCGTAGGCGAACGGATCGTCTATGTTCAGGATGCCGTCACCGTCGATGTCGTCCGGATCAAACGCGTCATCCTCGGTAACCGTTCCCGTCGCTGATCCGGCTAAGGGGCTTATCGAGAACCCGGCGGAAACGCCGTTTAGCACGACCGCAAAATCTTCCGGGCCGTTATCGACATCATCATTGGCAACCTGGACAACCAGAGCGGCAGCGCCGCCCGAGAAGGTCACATCGGCCTGCAGGCTCACGCCGTTGACTGTGTACTCAACTGTAACCGTCGCGTCCGGCCCGGAAATCGTGAGGGGGAATTCAAGCAGGGTGAACCCGTCGTCCCCTGTCTCCTTGATCGATCCGGCATTCGCGATCGCAATCTGACCTGCCGGGACGGCTTCTCGGATGACGATTGCGCTCACTTTCGCGCGGTCCTCAACCGAAATGAAGCTGAGGTCGACCGCGCCGTTCTCTCCGGGTGAGACGGGCTCGGCCAGCTGAACCTTTATCGGCGTATCGCTGGAGCCCGTGATGGCCACGATGTCAAAATCATCCAGTACCGGCGTTACCGAATCTTCGACAAAGACGTCGAATACCCGGACTTCCGGCGAGTCTGTAAAGATCTCTGCAAAATAGAGATCGATGAAGTAAAGCTTCCCTGGGTCTACGGGCGCCGAGAATGCAAATGTGCCGGGCGTGCCGTCATTATCTGGGCCGGAATTCACTTCTGTCTGATACACGGTACCGTTGAAAACCGGTTGCAGGCCGTTGCCGCTTGCGCTGTCGGTAAACGTCGCGCCGCCTGAAAACACACCTGCCGTGCCGCTTGTCGCGGCGGCAAAGTTGACCCCGTCAAAGGTCAGTGCCGGACCGCCGGCGTTGAACGCCGCAACGACAATCCCGCGCACCAG
>CAYPDA010000001.1:0-34163 GCA_964409375.1 uncultured Hyphomonas sp. | reverse complement strand
ATGTCGTCGCCGTTATCCACATTATCTTTCGCGACATCAAACGTCAGGACGCCGATCCCGTCTTCAAACTGGACCACCTGCGTGAGATCGGACTGGCCCTGGGCGTCATACGTGATGGTGACGGGTCCGCTGAACTCGCCTGAAGCCGTCAAAGCAAAGGCAAGCGTTGCGAAGCCCGTGTCTCCGTCCTCATTGATCGTCGGAGCGTCCGCAATCGCGATGACAATGTCGGTGACGGGCGCGGCTGATACTACAAAGTTGAGTGTCGCGGTTGTCGCGGCGCCGCCCTGGTTCAGCCAGACTGTGTAGGTTCCGGCCGGAAGCGGCGTCGTGAAACCAATGAACGACACACCTTGTGTCTCGCCCTCAGCGAGATCAACAAGAATGTCATTGCCGAGCGAGCCGTCATTGTACACGAGCCCGCCGAGCAGCTCGGCCGAATTCTCGAAGGTGACCGGATCGGTCGTGACCACAGCCCCGGCCTGAATGCCGATGAAGGCCTGCGGCAACCCTGTCTCGTCTGTTTCGAAGCCCTGAAGAACAAGCTGCGACAGCACCTGGCCCTCGGCTACCGTAAACGTGAAGTAATCCCGGTCGCGCCCGCCGGGCTCGTCGTCGCCCTGCTGGGTCGCAACTATAATGTTGTCACCAAGCTGCAGAGCGCCAATGACGGTCGGCGCGGCGCCGTCGTCCGAGAAGTCACCGACGGAGACGCCGTTGACGGAATCGGCGTCCAGCGCCGGCCCTTCCGCAAATTGAGGGGATGTCACTGTGATGAAATCCCAGGTCGCTTCAAAGCTCGTGAACGTATCGGCGTTATTGCCGTAGTCACTCGAGGTCACGCCGACCTGCGTCGCACCGGATTCAAGGCTGGCGATCAGCGGCGCCGGAAGCGATTGCGGCGCGCCGGTCGCAAATCCGGTCGTTGCCTCAGGACGCACGCCTCCGATGATCGCGCCGTCTGCATCAAACAAGGTCACGTAAGGTGACGCTGTGTTGGCCGCCTTGTTGACGAACATGGAAAGCTCGATATCGGCGACGTCAAACAAGGACTTGCCGGGCGCCATGGCGGCCAGCGTGAAGCTCACATTGATACCCGCCCCGCCCACAGGCTTGCTCCACATCTGCACGCCCGTCCCAGTGCCGGCGACGCCGCCCCAGACAAGTTTGAGAACTTCGTTGGAGTTCTGCGTGCCGGTGCCGAACACGATGCCCTGCTGGGCAAAGTTGGGGACCACCCCCGAGGTGATACCTTGAGACAGGAGCTCGGCCTCGGTGAAGGGATTTGCGAAACGGGTTGAGATGTAGATCTCGGTCAGATCGGGGCTGCTGAGGTCTACCGGCGTTGTAAAGTCATTCTTGCTGGCAACCCCGCCCTGGTTGATGTCCCCGTTGGCCGTCTGAACGACGAGCTTGCCGTTGACGATCGCTGCATTCGCTGCCTCGATCGCGCCCGCTCCGCCGAGCGCTGTCTGGAACCCGCCTTCCACGAGCGGGTCACCCGCTGTTTCGAAATCAAGCTCGAGGATCTTGCCGCCGGCAGGGATCTGGAGCGACGGATCGCTCGCGGCGATGGTGACCGTCGCTGTGCTCTTGGCCGGCGAAATGACGGCGTTGCTTGAGGCGTTTGACACGCTCACGATAGAAACTGTGAAGGTTTCCGCGCCTTCCTCCTCTGTGTCATCCACGATCGGAATGAAGATGCTTGCCGAGCTCTGTCCGGCAGGAATCACGACGGTCATCTGAGCGGGCGCGATATAATCTGCTGCGCTGGCCGTACCCGGAGCAATTTCAAAGGTGACTGTCACAGCCTCGGCGAGGGCGCCGGCGCGGGTGAAGGTGACCATGGCATCGCCGCCTTCCGCTGCCTCGGCGTCGTTCACCGAAATCATGGGCGGAAGGTTCGGATTGACGGCCTGATAGGCCACAAAGGCGCTGTAGCCGGCCTGACCTGTGGAGCTGTCCACGGTGACCGTTATGGTTCCGTCGCTCACCGTGACGGGGACCCGGACGAAACTCGGTTTATCGGCGCCGGCGCCTTCAACGAAGGCGTCGTAATTGGCAGCAACGAGCTGCCCGTTTATGTAAAAGTCGCCGACCCGGCTGCCGGCTGTTGTGTGGAAGAGCTCCGCAAAGTGCAGCTCGACGATGTAAACGCCCGGCGCAAAGCCGGAATAGGTCGCCGTCCACTCATTTGCCGCGCTGTCGCGGTAGGTATGGTACGCGGATCCGTCGAGATCAACGCCGCCCGAGTTGCTCCCGGTGGTGCCAAGCTGGCCGTCCACGTTGCTGTTGAGCTGACCGACCGTCTTGGGGCTGGTGTAGAACGCGTTATTGTCGGCCTCGAACGCAATTGGGTTGCCTGCCGCATCCGTGATCAGGCTGTCGGCAGCGATGGCGCCGCCATAGCGGTTGTTGTCGACAATGCCACCTTCGAGCGGATCGGGGCCGAGGGTGGTGGCCGGCGCGGTGTCGGTCGTGCCGACATTGATTGCGCGCACCACAGGGCCGCGCACGAGTTCGCCGAGCAGGGGTTCAAGGACAAAATTTGCTGACGCCGCCGGGCTCAGATTGCCTGCCGCATCGCCGTATGCGCCGGCTGCGACCGAAATCTGTCCCACGCCGCTCGCCCATGCGCCGCCTGCTGCCGTCAGCGTGTATGTCAGCGTCGCGGTCTTGTCCGCGTTCGAGAGCACAATGACGGGCGGCGAAACCGACGCCGGCACGATACCCGAAAAAGCAAGTTCTGAGCCGTCAAGGTCGTTCAGCGCATCAAGGTCAAAGCCTGTCTCGTCCGTGAGTACGACAATCGCCGTGCGAGGCCCGTCCTGCACGCCCTGCGGGTTTTCCACTGTGATCGATGCGATCGCTGGGGGGGACATATCGGCCGGCTGCTGGACCGGGCCGCCCAGCACCGAAATCTGGATCGCATTGACTTTCGGGTTCTCGATGTCGTGGTCCCATTGCAGGGTCAGCACGCCGTCGGTGGCCGTATAGGTCAGGCTGCGCTGGAACGCGACGCCCAGATAATCCTGATGCAGACCGGTCTGCGCGGCCGTCGGCAGCGGCCCGCCGAGGAGCGCAACTGCCTCGGCCATCGGATTGATGTCCTCGAACTCGGCAAATTGCTGGCCCTCGACGGTCACGTCGAACTGGCGCGTATTGCCTCCATTATTGGCTGCATAGCCGAAAATCCCGTTCCAGTTCTCGGTGTAGAACAGGGTTATCTTGTAGGTCTTGCCAGCCTCGACAGCGAAATCATAGGTCAGTTTCGTTGCGTCGTTGGTATTGTCGCTGCGTTCGTTTACGAAGAGCTGCCAGGGCACAACATCGAGATCGACATTGCCTTCCTCGATTTCGCTCTGCTCATTTGTGAGGGCCTGCGTGTAGGTGTTGCCCGTCGCGCCAGTCAGTGAAATCGGACCTGCAGCATTGATCAGCTCGAAATCACCGATCCAGTCGGGGCCGCCGTCGATGGCGGCAATCGTGCCGGATCCGGCGCCTGCTGCATTGCTGCCGGCGTTGACCCGGTAGAGAATTGTTTCAGCCGGGGTCAGCGCAAGCTCAACGCCTTCCTCGGTCTGGGTAAACCCGAACGTCGAGGGGCCATCTTCGGCCTGGAATGCTGCAAAGTCCGGACCCGCGAAAGTGATTGTCTGGCCGTTCAGCGAGACGATTGCGGAGCCTGCAGCGTACCCGATCGTCAGGTTTTGCAGGAGCGCGCCTTCGATGATGATCTTGTCATCGGTCGTGAAGTCCGTGACCGTATCACCGGCAAGCTGTTCGAGCGTGCCGCGTATTTCGTCCGCGCCGCCGCCCGTCGTAATGATATTCTGGCCGATGCCCGGCCGGATGATGTTGTCCAGCCCATTGGCGATGACGGCATAGTCCGCGCTTGATCCGGTTCCGTCGAAGTTTTCGACGTCCGGCGCGAGCGGGGCGAGTACGGTGTCGGTACCTGTATAGATTACTGTGTCTATATTCGGAGAGCCCGGCGCGCCAACTGCGGCGCCGGTATCCGCAAGGATCTCGTTGCCGAAAGCTTCGATACGAAGGCTGTAGAAATCGACAGCGTCCAGGGTTTCGTCCGGGGCATTCTCAGCAAGAAAGCCGATGGCGGCACCGGAAGCCTGCTCTGATGCGCCCGACCCGATCGTATGGCTGCCTGTCAGGACATCCTGGAGAACGCCGACTGGCAGCTTGAAGCCGTTCAGGTTCAGCGCGGTAAACTCGCTCTGTCCATTTAACCTGTATTCGGCCGTTACGGCAAAATCATCGAGCTTGTTGATCGAAAGCCGCAGCTCGACCGTATCGACGCCGGCGGCAGTGAGCCCGATGACAGGAACCTGGGCGAGGACGGAATAAACGTCGTTGATCTCGAATCCGACCTCGAAGCCGGGCGTCACGCCGCCCAAGCCGTCCGGCACAGCGCCAAACACGAAGCGAACGAAATTGCTCTGCGTACCGTCTCCGAACATCATGCCCGTCAACTGGCCTGCGGCGACATCGCCGGATTTTTCCAGAATCCAGTTCTTTGCATCGACCGTCGCCACGATCCGGTCCGTGTCCGCAGAGGGGCGAATTCCGGTATGGAGCGCGTCGCGTGCCGAATTGGCTGTGCCAACAACTGTACCGGCCACCACCTGCTTTATCTGAAGGATCGGTGCATTGCCGCCCGGCAGGATATTGCCGCCGATATCATACAGACCGTCCAGAACCTGGTCGCCGGTAAAGTTCTCTGCGATCGTCTGAGCATCACGGTTCGGCGTGACACCGTCCAGCGCGGCGCCAAGCAGGCCGGTCGCAGAAATCGTGTTCGGGAAACTGTTGTTCTGCGGGTTGAAGTCGATCAGGATCTGCTCGCCCGGCGCAAGCGCGTAGCCATTTGTGGTGCTGAATTCGAACGGGTCGTTGAAATAGTCGACGCCGTCATTGTCACGGTCGACGGGGTTCAGAATTTCCTGTCCAGCCAGCGGTACTGCGCCGTTATTGGGTTGGAGAATCTGGATGAAAGGTTGGCTGGTGCTGTAGCTGGCGACCCAGATAGAGCCCTGAAAGGGTTGGGTCAGGCCGCGCTCAATAAAGTCGTCGCCAATCGATGCGAGGCCGAGCGGCGCGGCGCCGGTCTGGAAGGTTGTGCGGTCGGCAGCAACTGCGAAACCGCCCGCTGTCGTGCTCGACATCGTGCCGTCAGCATTCCGTCCCATGATGATCAGGTTGCCGCCGTTCAGCTGGGCCGCGATGATCGCGCCGGACATTTTTACATTGCCCTGGTCCAGAATTGTCGACGTGTACTCGGTCAGACCGTTGATCGAGCCGTTTCCGGTATCGAGCGCACCGTCAGTCTTGCCGGCCTCCTTGTAATCGCCCTCAATCGGCGTCCGGTACGCGACGATCTCTGCGATATCTGCAGGCAGTCCGGACTTGCCAAGGAAAAATCCGCCGACAGGGGCCGGTTGACCTTCTATAATTGCGGCGCCTGAGCCATCGGCAAACTTGTAGATGTCATAGAGCACGCCGGGCGTAACCGAGAGTACCTTCTTGGTCAGGTCGCCGGAATTGACCCCGTAAATGCCGTTCTTCGGATTGGCTGCCTCGACGGTTGTGAACCAGGCGATGACTGCGTCATAATCCGTTATGCTGACGTCGTCGTC
The DNA here is from genome assembly GCA_964409375.1 of uncultured Hyphomonas sp. Taxonomy (GTDB): domain Bacteria; phylum Pseudomonadota; class Alphaproteobacteria; order Caulobacterales; family Hyphomonadaceae; genus Hyphomonas. The sequence goes on along the minus strand of CAYPDA010000001.1, from coordinate 28,509 downwards.
ATAACTGTCCTGGTTGGACACGAGCAGATAGGCGTCGTTCGCGCCCGAACCGGGCGAGAACAGCAGACCTGCGAGCGCCCCTTCTGCGCGGGTCGGGTTGGGGTGGCCGCCATAGACATATGTCAATCCGTTATGCTCGAATGTCTGTGCCCCGCCCTGTCCAGCCGATAGTTGGCGCCCGTTCAGATCGTCAGACCGCGTCGCTTCGTGGAAGTTGTCCTTGTTGGACGGGTTCCATTCTACGAGATTGATCGGATCGTTGGTGTTGCCCTCGCCGTTGTTGAGGTTGGTGGCTATGTACCCGAAAGCCTGCAGGAAATCGGTCGAGCCGCCATTGTCGCCGGCTTCGCCAATAGGCCGCCCGCCCCAGCTGTTGTTGGCGCCGTTATCGTATGTCCAGACCCGGCCGTCTTCTGAGACCTCGACGTCGTAGGAATTGCGGTAACCCGGGGAATAGATCGAGACCGGGCCATCGGCCAGCAGCTTGGCGCTGTTGAAGCCATCGTTTCCGCCAAACGGGTCGTTATTGTCCGGGTTGCCGGGCCGGGTCGGATCATCAAGCGTCGGGATGTCATATACATACTTGCGCCCGTTGGGCGCTGTAAGCACAGGCATAGAGCTCAGCATCGACAGATCGATTTCGAGGAGAGCTCCGGAGAGTGGCTGCTCTTGCTGACCAGCGAAGTTGTTTGACGGTGCTCCGGTGTTGGCGTTGCCGCCTGAAGCAACGATCATGCGCTCGGAGACGAGTTTGCCATCTGCGTCGAGGACCTGGATGACCTCAAGACCGTTGGTGGCGTGGTTTTCTTCTGAACGGGGCAGGCCGCGCACGATATCGATTGCGTCCCAGGTGTTCGGGCCTGTTTGCACGAGCTTGGTGATGACGCCCGAATTGGTGTCTAGGTTTACATCACCGCCCCCGCCGCCGGCGCCAATGCGGCTATCGGAGGACGTCACGTAGATCGTGACGGCAGCCTTGCCGTTGATGAACACCGGATTGCCCTCGGCATCGAACTGCTGGGTGACATCGATCCCTGTAACCTGACGGTTCTGCCCGGGGTTGGTTGCGCCATTATCGTTGTGGTTCTGTATTGCGCCTTTGATAAGGTTCAGGGTGATTGCTTCGGTGACATAGAATTGCGCAGTGTTATTTGCGTCGAGTGGGTCCTTGTCTCCGAAGGCGACCGTGAGCACCCGAACATCGCCGTCAGCCTCTGTGATGTAAAGACGTCCGTCCGGCCCCCAGACCAGCGCAGTCGGCTGATTGATGACGATCTTTCCATTCAGATCGAGCGTACTGGCGGCAAAGTTGTTGGTAACGGCCATCTTGAAGTCCCTGTCATGTCTGCAGGCACCTGCTGCAAGGTCGTGAGGTGCGCGTTTCGGAGAACAAGATGCCGAGAGGACCACAAGACACTGAATTCAATCGCGAGGTGACCCTACGTCACTATCGGCCGCGCGAACCAGACTGGTGGCCCCGGCGAGTACTATCACTTCGACTGAATGTTGTTTTGAAGTCCCCAATAAACCCTGATGTCTTCGTCCCTTGGAAAGTAAAAAGCCCAAAGTAGAAAGCAGTCAATGGTAATGTTTGGTTAACTAAAAAAATACTGCGAATCCGGGTTGAAGCGGGGCTTTACTACTCGTCCCGGTGGTGCGAGCCGAAACGACCGCGAGCCGGCCGGCTGGGCCGAGGATGACACGACGAACAGGAAGCCTTCGATACTTCGAAGGAACTCATCCGGCGCTTGTGCGGGAGCATTTTCGTTCACTTTGTCGTATCGTCATGTCTGAGAAGTTCGGCTTTGACGCGGGATTTACGTCTGCCCGGAAGGCCTCCGCCACCGGGTGATCAGCATCGGAGTTTCCCCCGTCGGGGTTTTCCCCCGAGGCGCTGCCCTTTGCTGCAATCTCGAAGCGATGCGCCCGTCTGGCCAATGACCTTGGCATCCGGGCAGGGTTATTTGCGGATCTGCAGCGAGACGTGATCCTTCGCGCACGCTGGATCGCCGGAAGGAATGTTGGACCAAAAAGATGCCGGGGGAGCGTGCCTTCAGCCGTGAACGCAGGGCAGTTAGCCTGTACACGGACCGCGACTTCCCCCGGGCGGACTGGGCAGCTATGTCTGTCCAACGGGATGGATTGCAGGCGTCTGCGGCATGAGCGCCGCTGGCCTCCGGCTGCAGGAGGCTGAAGCGGGGTTATACATGATCGCAGACAGCCGAGATGATGCCGGCGCCCCTTGCGAGGACCTGAGATAAAGAAGCAATCATCTCTCGCTGACGGCGACGACGGTTGGGGCGCGCCTTTGTCAAGGCTGCCATGAACCCCCAGACTTCATGCGGTTCATCAACTGGGGTGTGACTTGTTCCGGTGCCCTGCTGCGATAACGGCGCCGGAACTTTTGTTCAGGATCCTTGCCAGAAGACCCCTACCGGGAGCCTCCGGCACTATTTCGCTACCTGGCGCACACCGAATTCGTTCACCAGATGACGCGGGTGATCCCGCCCGGTCCGATCATGGAGACATTTGATCTTGACCGGGTCGAACTCATCCGATGTGACATCGAAGGGGCCGGATGCCTGATGACCGAAGGGGGACGACGACGATCGAGACCTGCCGGCCGGCCTTCCCGATCGAGATCCATCCGTTCTTGCTGAGGCGCAACATGGGCCGCGAGCCGCAGAGCATCCTCGATTTCTTGCTGGCGCAAGGCTATGAGGCCTTGCGCCTCGATGATGACGACGCGGAACTGGTGTCGGCGCGAACGCTCGATACCGGGCGGCGGTGTCGGGATTGTTTCCTCGTGCATCCGTCGCGGGCGGGCGATTGGCCGCGAGGTCCGCTTGCAGGTGCGAAACCGGCATAACACCGCCCCAAAACTATCGCTTTCGGCGCCCTCAGCCGGGTTTCTCAAAGGCTTGAGATCGGCTAGGCCTCAGGTATGGCAAAGGTCAAGATCTGCGGGATCGGGGATCCGGACATGGTTGCGTTTGCGGCTCGCGCAGGCGCGGACTGGATCGGGTTCAACTTCATTCCGCAAAGTCCGCGTTATGTGACGATGGCAGCTGCCGAAACGCTGCTCCTGTCGGTCGGAGATGCCCGGCCGGTCGCCCTTCTGGCTGACCCTTCGATCGAGGATGCTCTGGCCGTCGCAGCGCTCGGTTTCCCCGTTCTACAGCTGCATGGCCGTGAAACGCCTGCGCGGGTGGCGGAAATCCACGCAATGACGGGGTGCGAGGTCTGGAAGGCGCTGGGTGTCAGCAAGAAAGCAGACCTTGCCCTCGCGACAGATTATGGCGAGGCGCATCGGATGCTCATCGACGCGAAGCCGCCGGGAGGAGCAGATCAGGCCGGTGGGCACGGCCAGGCCTTCAACTGGAGCATCCTTGAGGGCTGGGCTGCGCCTAAGCCTTGGCTGCTGGCGGGGGGGCTGACGCCTGAAAATGTCGCAGGGGCGATCCGCCAGACCGGCACAGATGCGGTGGATGTGTCCTCTGGTGTCGAACGTATCCGGGGTCTAAAGGACAGAGAACGGGTCCGCGCCTTCATCCGCGCGGCGAAGTCAGCCGAGCAGCCCTGAGCGCGGGCCATCGCGCAGCACTGATCAGAGGAAGAGTGATGGACTTGCGCAACACCTGGGACCAGTGGCCGGACGCAAATGGGCGCTATGGTGAATTTGGCGGGCGCTATGTCGCCGAGACATTGATGCCGCTGATCCTGGAGCTTGAGGCGGAGTATCGGAAGGCGAAAGCCGATCTGGCCTTCGCGGCCGAAATGGGCGACCTCTGGACGCATTATGTCGGCCGCCCCTCGCCCCTGTATTTTGCCGAGCGGCTGACCGGGCACTTCGGCGGGGCGAAGATCTATTTCAAACGCGATGAACTGAATCACACCGGCGCGCACAAGATCAACAACTGCCTCGGCCAGGTGCTGCTCGCGCGCCGCATGGGCAAGACACGGATCATTGCGGAGACCGGCGCGGGCCAGCACGGCGTGGCGACGGCGACGATCTGCGCGCGCTTCGGCCTGCCTTGTGTCGTGTTCATGGGCGAGACGGATGTCGAGCGGCAGAAGCCGAACGTGTTCCGGATGCGGCTCCTTGGCGCCGAAATCGTTCCGGTGTCCTCCGGGACTGGTACGCTGAAGGATGCGATGAACGAGGCTTTGCGTGATTGGGTTACCAATGTCGAGACGACTTTCTACTGTATCGGAACGGCTGCGGGGCCTCATCCGTATCCGGAGCTGGTACGGGACTTTCAATCCGTGATCGGACGGGAAGCCCGCGCGCAGATCCTGGAGCGGGAAGGCCGGCTGCCTGATGTGGTCATGGCCTGCATAGGCGGCGGTTCGAATGCCATCGGTCTGTTTCATCCCTTCATTGAGGATGAGGCCGTGCGCATGATCGGCGTCGAGGCCGCGGGCCGCGGCATTGAGACGGGCCAGCATGCGGCAGCGCTGAATGGCGGCCGGCCGGGCATCCTGCACGGAAACCGGACCTATCTTCTGCAGACAGACGATGGCCAGATCATCGACGCGCATTCCGTTTCAGCCGGTCTCGACTATCCCGGTATCGGTCCGGAGCATGCGTTCCTGCGCGATGCGGGGCGGGCGGAATACCTGTCGTGCACGGATGATGAGGCGCTGGCCGCATTCCAGCTGTGCACAAGGCTGGAAGGCATCATTCCGGCGCTTGAGCCGGCGCATGCTATTGCCCGTGTGGGCGAAGTGGCGCAGGCGCTTGGAGAGGACGGGCTTATCATCCTGAACATGTGCGGGCGCGGCGACAAGGATGTTTTCTCGGTCGCCAAGGCATTGGGAGCCGATGTATGACCAGGCTCGTTCTGATCCGCGTGACCTGTCCCTCCCGCCGAGTTGCAGAGGACATTGCCGATGCCGCGCTCGAGGCGCGGCTCGCGGCGTGTGCCAATCTGGAAGGACCGGTCTCCTCCATCTATCGCTGGAAGGGCGTGATTGAACAATCGTTCGAGTTCATGCTGTGGCTGAAGGCGCCCGAGATGAACTGGGAGAAGCTGGAACAGCTCGTCCTGCGGCTGCATCCCTATGATGTGCCGGCAGTGGTCGCGATGCCGATCAGCCATGTAAATGCTGCCTATGGAGACTGGGTGGCCGGAAACACGGAAAGCTGACATGGGCCGCCAGAGAATTGAAGCCGCCTTTGTGAAGGCAAAGGGCGAAGGCCGCTCCGTATTCGTCGCGTATCTGATGGCCGGTGATCCTGACCTGGAGACGAGCTATCAGGCGCTGTGCGCGCTGCGCGACAATGGCGCGGACATCATCGAGCTCGGCGCACCGTTTACGGATCCGATGGCGGACGGGCCCGCGATCCAGCGCGCGGCATTGCGGTCGCTCGCAGGCGGCACCAAGCTAACGGATGTTCTGGCGCTGGCCGCGCGGTTTCGCAAGGACGACGCCGTGACCCCGCTGATCCTGATGGGCTATGCCAATCCGGTCCATTCCATGGGCTATGGCAGGTTTGCCGATGGCGCCGCCGCAGCCGGGATTGACGGCACCATCATCGTCGATCTGCCCCCGGAGGAAGACGGCGCGCTGCGCGAAGCTTATGCGGCGCATGGCCTCTCGGTGATCCGTCTGGCGACGCCCACGACGGACGAGAAACGTGCTTCGAAGGTAGCCGAAGGCGCCTCCGGCTTCATCTATTTTGTCGCCGTGACGGGCGTGACCGGGGCTGGAAGCGCCGATCCTGCAGCGATTTCAGCGCAGGTGGCGCTGGTTAAATCTGTATCGGGTCTGCCGGTCTGTGTGGGCTTCGGTGTAAAAAATGGTGCGCAAGCGGCAGAAATGGCTAAAATCGCCGACGGGGTGGTGGTTGGTTCGGCTTTGGTAGAAAAGGCGCAGGATGCGTACGAATCTGGACGATTCGATACGGCAGCCCCCGAAATGGGCCGGCTTGCCCGCGAATTGCGCGATGCGCTGGGGGCAGTCCGGAATGCCTGATATGGGCCGGAATTCGGGAGACATCGAGAGATGAACTGGATCAACAAGGTGACCCCGCCGGGCCTGAAGACAATTATGTCCAAGAAGGACACGCCCGATGACCTCTGGGTAAAGTGCCCGGCGTCCGGCGAGCTGATCTATCGCAGCGACCTGGAACAGAGCTGGTATGTGACGCCGGCCGGTGCGCATTTACGCATTTCGCCGCGCATGCGGTTCCGCATCCTGTTCGATGACGAGCGCTGGGAGCCGATCTCGCTGCCGCAGGTGCCGCTTGATCCGCTGAAGTTCAAGGATGACAAGCCCTATCCAGCGCGCTTAAAGGCGGCGAAGACCAAGGTGGCGAACCGAGACATCAAGGAAACCGAAGAGGGCGGGGCACCGCTTCTGCAGGAAGATTGTATGGTCGCCGCCTATGGCAAGATCGGCGGCGTGCCGGCGGTCGTTCTGGTCCAGGACTTCGATTTCATGGGCGGCTCGCTCGGGATGGCGGCGGGCGAGGCATTCATCACGGCGGCGCAGCTGGCGCTGGCCCGCAAGTCGGCCTTTGTCGTGTGTACCGCTTCTGGCGGCGCGCGGATGCAGGAAGGCACGCTCAGCCTGATGCAGATGCCGCGCACAACGCTGGCGATCAATGATCTCGCCGATGCCAAGCTGCCCTATGTGGTGGTGCTGACGGACCCGACGTCGGGCGGCGTTTCTGCCTCCTACGCGATGCTGGGGGACGTGCATATTGCCGAGCCGGGCGCGATGATTGCGTTCTCCGGCCCGCGTGTGATCGAGCAGACGATTCGCGAGAGCCTGCCGAAGGGCTTCCAGCGGTCCGAATTCCTGCGCGAGAAAGGCCAGGTCGACATCGTGGTCGACCGGCGCAAGCTGAAGGCGACGCTGGCGCGTGTGCTAGGCCATCTGTTGCCGCTTGGGCGGCGTAAAGATGACCGGTCGTCCATCACGCTGACGCCGCCGCGCACGCATGCGCCGGCTCCCGCGCCGGAGCCGAAGGGCAAGTCTGATTGAGCGGCGAGTCTCCGGCCCTTGCGGCGGCGCTTAAACGGTTCGATGGGCTCCATCCTGAATCGATCGAGTTGTCGCTCGGACGCATCAAGCGCGCGCTGGAGCAACTTGGCCGGCCCCAGGACCGGTTGCCGCCGGTCATCCATGTGGCGGGCACCAACGGGAAGGGCTCGACCTGCGCGTTCATGCGGGCGATGGCCGAAGCGGCCGGGCTCCGGGTGCACGTGTTCACCTCGCCGCATCTGGTGCGTTTCAACGAGCGCATCCGGCTGGCGGGGAAGCTGGTGGAGGACGCGCCGCTGATCGACTGGCTGGCGCGGACCTATGCCGCGATCGAGGGCGGCCAGATCACACATTTCGAGGCGGCAACGGCCACGGCGCTGCTGGCATTCTCGGAGGTCGAGGCCGATGTCCTGATCCTCGAGGTCGGGCTGGGCGGGCGGTATGACGCCACGAATGTGATCGGTCTGCCGGCGCTGTCGGTGATCACGCCGGTGGATTATGATCATGCGCAGTTTCTGGGGACTGATCTGGCCGGGATTGCCGGGGAGAAGGCTGGGATCATCAAGGCCGGCCGCCCGGCGCTTACGGCGATGCAGGATCCGGTCGTGGACGCGGTGATTGCGGCGCAGGCGACGGAAGTGGGCGCGCCGCTTTATCGGCTGAAGCCGCATTTCACCGGGGCGATGCCCGCGGATCTGTCGCTGACAGGCGACCATCAGCGTGCGAATGCGGCGCTGGCGGCGATGGCGATGCAGTTGTTCGGTAATTCGACACGGATTAACCAGTCCGCGATCTTTGAGGGTGCGCGCAGGGCCATCTGGCCCGCGCGGATGCAGCGGCTGAAGGACGGGCCTGTGACGCAGCTGGCGGGCGGGCTGCCGGTCTGGCTTGATGGCGGGCACAATCCGCATGCGGCGCGGGCGATTGCGGCGCATCTGGCACGGCTTGGCGGTCGGACCGCGCTGGTGGCGGCCATGTTAGCCAGCAAGGATTCAGCCGGTTTCTTCGTCCCGTTCGGGGGGCTGAAGCCGGAGGTTTTCACCTGTCCGAATGCGCCGGGCCATCAGGCGGCGCTGCCGGCGGATCTTGCGGAGGCGGCATCACGGGCCGGGCTGCAGGTGACGGCGTGCGAGAGTCTGGCGGACGCGCTTGGCGCGGCGGCGGCCACGCATCCGGACCGGGTGCTGATCTGCGGCTCGCTTTATCTGGCGGGCGAGGTGCTGGCGCTGAACGGCGAGGCGCCGGAGTAGCGGGCCAGTGTCTACGTTCCCAAGCGCGGAAACTCCCGTTGATCCGCGCCAAATTGACCCTGACGTAAGCGTCAAGTCTTGCTTATGTTGCGCTGCGACGGTAGGCACACGGCAATTCTAAGTGCAAAAAGCCATAAACATCCAGGGAGCGCCCGCATGAAGGTTCTCGTGCCCGTCAAGCGCGTGATCGATTACAACGTCAAGGTTCGCGTAAAGTCGGACCAGAGCGGTGTCGATCTCGCCAACGTAAAGATGTCCATGAACCCTTTCGACGAAATTTCCGTCGAAGAGGCGGTTCGTATGAAGGAATCCGGCGCGGCGACCGAGATCATCGCGGTGTCCATCGGTCCGCAGCAGGCGCAGGAGACCATCCGAACGGCGCTCGCCATGGGCGCCGATCGCGGCATCCTCATCAAGACCGATGCGGCCGTCGAGCCGCTCGCCGTAGCGAAGCTGCTGGCGAAAGTGGTCGAGGAAGAAAAACCCGACCTCGTGATCCTCGGCAAGCAGGCGATCGACGACGATTCCAACCAGACCGGTCAGATGTTGGCGGCCCTGCTGGACTGGCCGCAGGGCACGTTCGCCTACAAGATCGAGAAAGACGGCGACCGTCTGAAGGTGACCCGCGAAGTGGATGGCGGCCTGCAGACGGTTTCGCTCGCGCTGCCGGCGGTCGTGACCGTGGACCTTCGCCTCAATGAGCCGCGTTACGCATCGCTGCCGAACATCATGAAGGCGAAGAAGAAGGAGATCGCGGAGAAGTCGCCGGAAAGCTACGGCGTCGATATCGCCCCGCGCCTGACCGTCGTGAAGGTGTCCGAGCCGCCTGTGCGCAGCGCCGGCATCAAGGTTGAAGACGTCGCGACGCTTGTGTCGAAACTCAAGACTGCAGGAGCTGTCTGATGGCTGTCCTCGTAATTGCCGAACATAGTCATGGCGCGCTGTCGGATGCGACCCACAAGGTCGTGACCGCAGCGGCGAAATTCGGCGGGGATGTCGATGTGCTCGCCGCAGGCGAGAACGCCGGCGCGGTTGCGCCGGACGCCGCAAGGATTTCCGGTGTCCGCAAGGTGCTCAAGGCCGAGGGAGAGAGCCTGCGCAAGCAGACGGCCGAAGCGATGCAGGCGCTCGTCGTGCCGCTGATGGACGGCTATGACGCCGTGTTCATCGCCGCGACCACCACTGGCAAGAACATCGCACCGCGGATTGCGGCGAAGCTCGACGTGATGCAGATTTCGGAGATCGTCGAAGTCGTCGACGCGTCGACCTTCGTGCGCCCGATCTATGCGGGCAATGCGATCATGACAGTGAAGTCTTCGGACGCCAAGAAGGTCATCACCGTGCGCGGTACGGCTTTCCCGGCAGCCGGAACGGATGGCTCGGCGTCTGTCGAAGATGTTGCAGCGCCGGACGCGCAGCCAAAGTCGGAGTTCGTCTCGGAAGAGATGGTCAAGTCGGACCGGCCGGAACTGGCAGGCGCCAAGCGCGTCGTCTCCGGCGGGCGGGCGCTCGGCTCGTCCGAGAAGTTCCAGGAGCTGATCTTTCCGCTGGCCGACAAGCTCAGCGCGGCGGTCGGTGCTTCGCGCGCGGCGGTCGATGCGGGCTATGCCCCGAACGATTACCAGGTCGGCCAGACCGGCAAGATCGTGGCGCCGGAGCTTTACATTGCCATCGGCATCTCGGGCGCGATCCAGCACCTTGCCGGCATGAAGGATTCCAAGATCATCGTTGCGATCAACAAGGATGAGGAAGCCCCGATCTTCCAGGTGGCGGATTACGGCCTCGTCGGCGACCTCTTCAATATCGTGCCGGAACTGACCAGCGCGGTCTGACCGGCCATTGACCGGATTCATTCAGCCCGGCGCTTAACGGCGCCGGGCTTCCTGCTTTCGGGGCGCATTTACATTGATCTAAAGCCCGGATTGGCTGAATGATTTCAATGCCATGATCGAGGAGGCGGGATGATCCGGCAGGCAGCGATGCGCGAGCTAGACCACGACCCTCGCTTCCGGTGGCGGGGCGGGGCGGTGACCCGTATCGAGAACCTCTCGGATATCGTGTTTGCGCTGGCGTTCGGGATGCTGGTGTCCTCGGCGGCGCGGCCGCAGACATTTTCCGAGCTAACCGACCATTTGATGACGATCCTCCCAGTGGCGGCCGGGTTCTTCATGCTGGTAGCGATCTGGAACGCGCATTTCACTTATTTCCGGCGATACGGCGTTGGCGACAACTATGTGATCTTCCTGAACTGTATCCTGCTGCTGCTGGTACTGTTCATCGCCTATCCGCTCCGGTTCATCTTTGACAGCCTGTTCGGGTTCATCCTCGGGCGCCTCGGAGACTGGTCCCGGCTGATCGCCTCGGAGATCGATTTCCGGCGCGCCGGCATCATCATGGGTTATTTCGCGCTGGGCTACGGCCTGATCTATCTGGTCATCAGCCTGATGTATGCGCATGCCATCACCAAGGCACACCTGCTCGACCTGACAGAGACCGAGCGCGCGATGACCCGGCAGTCCATCTGGAGTTTCCGCGGCCATGTGCTCATTGCCTGTCTAATCGGGCTGGTGGCCGTGTTCACGCCATTCGGAGCGTATGCCGGTAGCCTGCTTGGCCTGATTGGCGTGAATGCGGTCCTGGTTTCGCATTTCATCAAAGTGCCGCCGCCGGAAGCGCCAGCCGAAACCTGATGTCGGTGCGGCGAACCCGGCTCGAGTCAGCCCGCCTGCGCACATAGCTTTGACGCACTGCACGATGGATTGTAACCAATCGGGCACAATGCTTCAGGGAAGACACCGCGATGACAGCGATTAAGACGGTTGGGGTGATTGGCGCCGGTCAGATGGGCAACGGCATTGCACATGTGACCGCGCTGGCCGGCTATGATGTCCTCCTGACGGACCTGTCCGAAGCCGCCCTCAAGGCCGGCATGGTGGCGATCGAGCGCAACATGGCGCGGCAGGTGTCGCGCGAGATGATCTCTCACGAAGACATGCAGTCCGGGCTAAAGCGGATCCGGACTTCGACATCTGTGAAAGAGCATCAGACGTCCGACCTCGTCATCGAGGCAGCGACCGAGAAGCGGGATGTGAAGGAACAGATCTTCCGGACGCTGTGCGAGATCATTCCGGACCACGCCCTGCTGGCGACGAACACCTCGTCAATCTCGATTACGCGACTTGCGTCTGTCACCGACCGGCCGGAACGCTTCATCGGCCTGCATTTCATGAACCCCGTGCCGCTGATGAAACTGGTCGAGGTGATCCGGGGGCTGAACACAGACCAGGCAACCTATGAGGCCGCGATTGCCTATACCAAGGCCATCGGCAAGACGACGACGAATGCGGAGGATTATCCGGCCTTCATCGTCAACCGCATCCTGATGCCGATGATCAACGAGGCGGTTTACACGCTGTATGAAGGCGTCGGCTCGGTCCATTCGATCGACACCGCCATGAAGCTCGGCGCGAACCATCCGATGGGGCCGCTGCAGCTGGCGGACTTCATCGGTCTCGATACCTGCCTGTCCATCATGCAGGTCCTGCATGACGGTCTGGCGGATACGAAGTACCGGCCGTGCCCGCTTCTGGTGAAATTTGTCGAGGCCGGCTGGCTCGGCAAGAAGTCCGGCAAGGGTTTCTACGACTATTCCGGCGACGTCCCAATCCCGAATCGTTAACGAGTATAGCGCTTTTCTTGGCGATTCGCCTTGATCCGGACATGGTTCTAAACGTCTGGTTAACGACCTTCAGGCAGAAGTGATACGGTTAGTCCGGAGGCTTGGCTTTGTCTGTCCGTGCGCGTATGATGCCCGCCATCGGGCTTATCGTCTTTGTCCTGATCGCCATCCTGGGCGCGAGGTTTGCCTCGGAAACCGCCCAGGCCTCGACCGAGCTTGGCGGCACGGTCTACTGGTCGGATGGAGATTCCGGCAGGCTTTCAGATGGCACGAAGTTCCGGCTGCACGGGGTCGATGCGCCGGAGACCGGTTCGATGAACCAGCGCGGCGGGGCAAAATGCGAAGCGGAACGCGTACTCGGCTATGACGCTAAGGCGGTGGCCGTGGAGCTGACGCGGGGGCGCAGCGTTGTGGTCAGCGAAATCCTCTCCCGTGACCGGTATGGCCGAAATGTTGTCCGGCTCTCCCTCGATGGCCAGGATGTCGGTGAACTGCTGATCGCGGCCGGCACGCATCAGGTATGGGACTATGACGGGCGCGCGCCCAAGCCGGACTGGTGCCCGTCCGGGCCGGGCGCGGCGACGCGCATCGCCGCGCCTTAGGCTTCGATCACCGCGCTGTTGATAATCAGACCCGCAAGGCTAGTCTGATCTTCCATCAACTCTGGAGGATTCGATGCGGCGGTGCGGGTCATTGTCTCTCCTGGCGAGCGCTGCCACGCTGTCGCTTGCCCTTTCCGCCTGTGAGGACCCCCCGATGCCCCGGGAGCCCTTTGTGCCGGGTTCCGGGCCAGTGGACGCGTCCGTCGAAGCAGCCCGGGTGCGTGCCTGGTCGCCGGCGCAGCGGGCCAGCGTCATGCAGGCCCGCCTCATCACAGCCCAGAGATTCCTCGAGACCGGGCGCGAGCCGGACGCGGTGACGGCTTTGCTGGAGGCGGCTGTGGCGACTTACCGGATCGACCCGGACGCCATGGACCAGGCCGGGTATCAGCGGGCACCGCTCGACGCCGTGACGGCCGCGCTTTCGCTCGAGCGGCCGGATGACGAAGTGCTCGCTGCTCTGGAGGCGGCTGAGGCGCACCTCGCCGGCCTGCGCGACAGTGCGGAAGGTGGCAGCGCCGGGCACATCGGGTTCCTGATGCAGACCTGCGCCGAGGCGTATACGGCGGGCGTGTCTCTTGGCTCCGTCCGGCGTCCGCTGGACTATCAGACCGCTTATGGCCTCGCCATTCTGGCCCAAGAGACGGCGTCGGAACTTGAGTCCGAGACATATGCCGACCTGCAGCTGGAACTTCGCATGCTCGTCCTGATGTGGCCGGCGGCGGGGCCCGTCACCAGTTCGGCCCCGCCGCCGGAATTCCAGATGGCCGAGCAGTTTGCCAGGGTCGGCTCAGCGCTCGCCGACCTGCCTTAGAGCTGCGTCAATGAACTGTATGGCTTCGAGCGAGGCCCAGTCGGCGTCGCCCTGGAGGCGCGCGATCTCCAGGCCGTCAGGCCCATAAAGGATGGTCGTCGGAAAGCCACGCACGCCAGCGCCGTAGATGATGTCACCCATGTCGAGCGGGGCGTGGCGGAAGCGGATGTTTGCGGCGCCAAGTTCGCCAAGGCGGCGGCGGGCATAGTCCGCGTCTTCCATCCCGTCGACGCTGAGGGCGACGACTTCGAAAGCCTCACCGCCGCGGGCGGTCTGGAGGGCGCCGAGGGCGGGCATTTCCTTTTCGCAGGGCGCGCACCAGGTGGCCCAGTAGTTTACAAGGATGGTGCGGCCCTCGAAATGATCGAGCCCGAGGAGCGCGCCATCGGCGTCCGTGAAGGTGCCGCCGGGGATCGGCTGGCCCGCTGCGGCGAAGCTCAAGGCCTGCATATGGCCGGTGGCATAGCGTTCGAACGGATTGCCGGAGGCTTTTCCGGCAGATGCGCTCATCAGCACATAGACAATCGCGGCCAGCCCGACCAAGAAAAGCCCGATAAATGCGTAACGGGTCATGTACGGCCTCATTTGCGCCCAGGAACGATTCGAGGATATGGCAATGGCAGACAGTAAAGGCCAGATGATGTGGGGCGGGCGTTTTGACGCGACGCCTTCAGACATCATGGAGGAAATCAACGCCTCGCTGGATGTGGACCGGCGGATGGCGGAGGAAGATGTCGCCGGGAGCCGGGCGCATGCGGACATGCTGGCCGAGATGGGCATCGTGTCGGTCGAGGATAATGCAGCGATCCAGTCCGGCCTCGACCAGGTGATGGGCGAGCTGCGCAGCGGCGCATTCCCGTTCCGGCGGGCGCTCGAAGATATCCATATGAATATCGAGGCGCGGCTGAAGGAGCTGATCGGTGAGCCGGCCGGGCGGCTGCACACGGCGCGGTCGCGCAATGACCAGGTGGTGACGGATTTCCGCCTGTGGACTCGCAGGGCGCTGGACGAGACCGGTGCACGGGTCACGGCTCTGCAGTCGGCGCTGGTGCGCCGCGCGGGGGAGCATGCGGCGACCATCATGCCCGGCTTCACGCATCTGCAGACGGCGCAGCCGGTGACGCTGGGCCATCATCTGCTCGCCTATGTCGAGATGCTGGAACGCGACCGGGCGCGGCTGCTGGACTGCGCGGTGCGGCTGAACGAGTGTCCGTTGGGCGCAGCGGCGCTGGCCGGCACGGGATTCCCGATCGACCGGGACATGACGGCGGAGGCGCTGGGCTTTGCCCGGCCGATGGCGAACTCGATGGATGCAGTCTCGGCGCGGGATTTTGCGCTGGAAGCGCTGGCGGCGCTATCAATTTCGGCAACGCATCTGTCGCGGCTGGCCGAGGAGATTGTCCTCTGGACCAGCCCGCAATTCGGCTTTGCGCGGCTGAGCGATGCCTGGTCGACGGGCTCGTCGATCATGCCGCAGAAACGCAATCCGGACGCCGCCGAACTGGTGCGAGCGAAGGCCTCGCTGATCACCAGCCACTTCCTGGCGCTGCAGGGCGCAATCAAGGCGCTGCCGCTGACCTATGCCAAGGACCTTCAGGACGACAAGCGGCTGACCTTCGAAGCGTTCGATACGTTCGGTCTGTGCGCTCGCGCGATGACCGGCATGATCGAGACGGTCACCTTTCGGCCGGACGCGATGCGCAGCGCGGCGGCGAAGGGCTTCTCGACCGCCACGGACCTTGCGGACTGGCTGGTGCGCGAGCTTGGCCTGCCATTCCGCGAGGCGCATCATGTGACCGGGCGGATTGTGGCACTTGCGGAGACGCGCGGCGCGGACCTTCCGGAGCTTTCCCTGGCGGACATGCAGGGCATGCACGGCGCGATCACCGAGGCTGTGTTTGATGTGCTGACGGTTGAAGCGTCCGCTGCATCACGTACATCATATGGCGCAACAAGCCCTGTTCGCGTCAACGAACAGGTGGCACAGTGGGCTCAGAGACTGCGACTGGAGTAGTGACCATGAGACTTATTCCTGCCCTCGTTCTGACTGGCCTTCTGGCCAGCAGCGTGGCTGCCTGCGGCCTGACTGGCGATCTTCAACGGCCGGGCCCGCTGATCGGCAACCCTGCAGGCGATGTCGATCCGGCAACCGTTCCCGATGAAGGCGGCCGCGACCTGCCGCAATTGCCGGCCCGCCCCTCGACCTCGCCAGATGACGAGGAAGACGAGTTGCTCGGCGGACCAGGGGGCGCCTGATGGTATCGCGGCTGTTCCTGCCCGCGCTCGGGCTCATCTTCGTCCTTTCGGCCTGTCAGACGCCGCCGGAGCTGGCGCCCTCGATCGTGCAGGAAGAACCTGCCGAGCCTGAGCCGATTGACGTGCCCGAGCCGCCGGATGCGGACACGCCGATGCTGGACGAGTGGGGCGGCGAGATTCCGCTGAGCCAGCCGACAGAGCCCGTCATTGATGACGGCCTAGACGATCTGCCCTGACGCGGAACAGCGATGCACCATTTTCATTATTCTGATGGCCGCCTCCATTGCGAGGGCGTCGATCTTGGCCGGATTGCTGATGAAGTCGGCACGCCGGTCTATGTCTACTCGACCGCCACACTGGTGCGGCATGCGCGGGTGATTGCCGAGGCCTTCAGGGGTCAGAGCGTGTTGATCGCCTATTCGGTGAAGGCGAATGGCAATCTTGCGGTGCTCGCGACCTTGGCCGCCGAGGGCTGCGGCGCGGATGTTGTCAGCGGCGGCGAGATGCGGCGCGCGCTGAAGGCGGGCATGCCGGCGTCGAAGATCGTGTTCTCTGGCGTCGGCAAGACCGCCGCCGAGATGAAGCTCGCCCTCGAGGCGGGGATTCACCAGTTCAATGTCGAGAGCGCGGGCGAGTTGCGCCTGTTGTCCAAGGTGGCCGAGGGGCTGGGGCTTGCCGCGCCGGTGGCTTTGCGGGTCAATCCGGATATCGCGGCGGGCGGGCATCCGAATATCTCCACCGGCAAGTCGGGCGACAAGTTCGGTGTTCCCTGGGGCGAAGCCGAAGCCCTGTATGCCGAAGCGGGCCGTCTGCCGGGCATCCGGGTCGTCGGCGTCGATGTGCATATCGGCAGCCAGATTGGCGAGCTAGCGCCGATGCGCGCGGCGTTCGAGAAGGTTGTGGCGCTGGCCTTGCGGCTGCGGGAGCAGGGGCACGCGATCAGCCGAATCGATGTCGGGGGAGGGCTCGGCATTCCGTACCGCGAGAGCGATGCGCCGGCGCCGCCTTCGGAGTATGCAGCGATGATCTCGGAGGTCACGGCAGGGCGCGGTCTTGAGGTGATCCTGGAGCCGGGGCGGGTGATTGCCGGCAATGCCGGCGTGCTCCTGACGACGGCGCTGTACGAAAAGGAGGCGCCGGACCGGACGTTCCTGATTGTGGATGCCGGCATGAACGATCTTATCCGTCCAGCGCTGTATGGTGCGCATCACGATATCCGGCCGCTTGATGAGCCGGCCGCCGGTCACGGCGAAAAGATCTATGATGTCGTCGGGCCGATCTGCGAGTCGACCGACAAATTCACTACCGGGCGGGCGCTGCCGGCCGCGGGGCCAGGTGCACGTCTCGCCTTCATGTCTGCAGGCGCCTATGGCGCTGTGCTGTCTTCGGCCTACAATGCCCGTTCGTTGGTCCCTGAAGTCCTGGTCGATGGCGATCGCTACAGCATCGTGCGCCGTCGGCCGGATTTCGAGGAAATGACAATGCTGGAAGAGGTGCCGGATTGGATCAGGGCGACGGCCTGAACATACTGGAGAGAAAGCTTGCGGCGACCCGCCGCCGGCTGGCGATTCTGGCAGTTGGCAGGGCCGGATGGCCGGTGTTCGTCTTTGCCTGTTTCTTCCTCGTTCTGGTGTTTGCCGGTGTATTTGACCGGCTTAGCACGTTCATGCAGGCAGCCGTGCTTTTGCCCTTGCTGATCCTGGGCGCCGGATTGCTGTTCCATAGCTGGCGGCGCTATGTGCCGACGGATGCGTCGGAGGCAGCCCGCGCCCTTGATCACCAGTCGGACCTGCGGCCGGTCAGTTCGCTCAGTGACCGGCCTGCGGATGTGGCGGCCGTGCCGGCGCAACTCTGGCGCGCGCACAAGGCGCGGCTGATTGCCGAACTCGGTAATCTCCGCCTGCCGAACCTCAGCGCCGAGTGGAAGGCGCTCGACCCGTACCGCCTCCGTATCTTTCTGCCTATTGCGGTTGTGGCGCTTGCGCTGATCGCCGGACCGGCTGCCCAGGGGCGGCTGTCGCGCGCGCTTTCACCGGATCTGGGCGCACTGGCCGGCGCCGATGGCATGGTGGTTGAAGCCTGGGTCACGCCCCCGGACTATACGGGCCGGGCCCCGATTTTCCTGCGGCCAGACATGACGGATGTGCGCATTCCCGCCGGTTCTGAAGTCACGCTGCGGACACAGGCGGCGTCCGCGCCGCGTTACCTGCTGCGCGGAGACCAGAGACGTTCCGGCCGGTTCGAGACGATGCCGGACGGCGCCTTTGAGGCGAAGGTAATCGTTACGGATGAGTCGCGCCTCAGTGTTCGGTGGTGGGGCGAGCGGGCAGCCTGGTCGTTTCTGGTCCAGCCGGATGAAGTGCCCGCCATTGAATTCGTGGCGCTGCCATCGCCGGGCCAGCGCGACCAGGTCGAGTTCCGCTGGAAGGCAGCGGATGATTACGGGGTGACACAGGTCGAGCTTGCGATCCGCCTTCAAGAGCCCCATCCGGCCGCGCCGGACGCTGAAGACCGGGTGCCCGTGCCGCTGCCTGCGGCAGTCGGCGAGCGCGAGCTGGCGGCAACCGCGCAGCTGGACCTGACGCGGCATCGCTGGGCGGGGCTGGCAGTTGACCTGACATTGGTGGCGATAGACGGCGCAGGGCAGGAGGGGGTGAGCGAAACTGTCCCCTTTGTCCTGCCGGAGAAGCTGTTCCTCGACCCGCTTGCCCGCGCGGCGCAGGAGGCGCGGGTCACCGTGCTGCGCGAGCCGGGGGCGTATGAGGCTCTGCCGAAGAATGCGGCGGCGTTGACAGCGGATGCCTTCAATATTGATGCGGCCGGCCGGCTGCATTTGGCGCCGGAGGGCGTAAGGCAGGCCGCGCTCATGCTGGACTCGCTGACCTATCGGGGCGAGCGCTTCATCAATGATCTCGGGGCATTCATGGGCCTGCGCATGGCGCTGGGCTATCTGCAGTCTGCCGGCTCGAAGCAGGAAGCCGACAGTGTGGACGTATTGCTCTGGTCCATCGCGCTGAAACTGGAACATGGCAGCGTGGCAGACGCCCGAGCGCGGCTGGAGGCGGCGCGCAATGCGCTTGAACGCGCGCTGCGCGATGGCGCCTCCGAGGAAGAGATCCGCCGGCTGATGCAGGCTTTCCGGGACGCGGCGAACGAGTACCTCGCCGCGCGCATGGCCGAGGCCTTGGCGCAGGGGCTCGATGCGCCGTCTGACCAGCAGGACGGCGCGGCGCAGGCAGGCGGCAACGCGATGGCCGGATCGGACTTCGAGGATATGCTCAATGCGTTGCAGGATTTGACGGATACGGGCGCCAGTGATCAGGCGCGCCAGCTTCTGTCTGACATTACGAACCTGCTCCAGAATCTGGAGTTCCAGCGCGGGGACGGACAGGGCGGCGGTATGCCGGGTCTGCCCGGCGAGCAGGCGGAAGGGGAAGAGAGCGATGCGCCGCCGGAAGAGCAGGCGATGACTGATGCGATGCGGCGGCTGTCCGAGATCCTGCGCGAGCAGCGCCAGCTCAATGATGACACGCTCGCCCAGCAACGCGGCGAAGAGGGGCAGGGGCAGCAGACCCGGCCCGGCGAAGGCGGCGAGGAAGGCGGGGGGGAGGAAGGCGGCACTGGGCCGGGCGAGGGCGGCAATAGCCGGGATCGCGGCGGCACGCTTGCCGACAGGCAGGGCGGCCTCGGCCGGCTTGTGGAAGAATTTTCGCGCCAGCAGCGGGAGGGCGGGCTGAGCGGCGAGTCGCAGGACGGCATGGCTGGCCTCGAAGAAACGCTTGAGGCGATCCGGGACGCGCAGCGCCGGGCCGAGCGGTCACTGGAAGCGGGTAATGAGACCCGCGCGCTGGTCGATCAGGAACGCGCAACCCAGATGCTGTCGCAGCTGTCGCGGGACCTCGCCGGCCAGCTGGATGAGATGCGGGCGAGCCGCCGCGGCGAGCAGGGCGATGCGTCGAATGATCCCTTCGGCCGGCCAATGACGGGCGCCGGCAATGACGGCGAGGGTGTTGAAATTCCCTCAGAGTCCGAGCGACAGCGCGCCAAGGATATCCTCGACGAACTTCGCCGCCGCTATGGCGAAGCCGAGGATGAGGAAGAGCGCGACTATCTGCGCCGTCTGCTCGAGCGGTTCTGAGCGCCGCTTGCCGGGCTGTGTGGCCCGTGGTCTGATCCAAAAAAAGGTCCGGGAGGAGACTGCGATGACCGCGCGCTGGGAATACACCAAGGGCCTCAAGGATATTGGCAACGGGCTGTATGCGTGGCTGCAACCCGATGGCGGCTGGGGCTGGTCGAATGCCGGGCTGATCCGGGACGGGGACGCCGCGCTTCTGGTCGATACGCTGTCCGACATGGCGCTGACGCGGGAAATGCTGGACGCCATGGCAGACGCGGCCGGCATCGGCGCTGAAAAGATCAGCATAATCGTCAACACGCATGCCAATGGTGACCATTGCCATGGCAATGGATGCTGTCCGCAGGCGGAGATCATTGCTTCAGAAGCGAGCGCAAAGGAGATGGCGGAAGTGGCGCCCGCGATGCTGGCCCAATTCAAGAGTATGGGCGCGTAGCTCGGTCCGGCGGGCAGCTACTTTGCGGACATCTTTGCGCCGTTCGACTTCGAGAATGTGGATGAGCGTACGCCGACGAAAACCTTCACAGGTGAAATGACGCTGAAGGTCGGGGACAAGGCTGTGCACCTGGTCGAGGTTGGCCCCGCGCACAAAGGCGGAGATGTTCTGGTGCATGTGCCGGGGGACAAGGTGGTTTACACCGGCGATATCCTGTTCATCGACGGTACGCCTTTGATGTGGGCAGGCTCGGTGCGCAACTGGATCAGCGCCTGCGAGAAGATCATTGCGATGGACGTCGATGTGATTGTGCCGGGGCATGGTCCTGTCACGGACAAAGCAGGTGTGCGCCAGGTGGCGGAGTATTTGGCCTATGTCGACCGGGAGGCGCGCAAACGGTTTGAGGCCGGCTTGTCGGTGCGCGATGCGGCGCATGACATTGCGCTGGGTGACTATGCGGTCTGGGGTGACGCTGAACGGATCGCTGTCAATGTGAACAGTTTGTACCGGGAGTATCGCGGAGACGGACAGGTGACGCCGGTGATCGAGCTGTTCGGGCTGACGGCGCAGTTGCGGGACGCGCAGCGCCGGTGAAGATCAGCGATTGGCGCCGGGCACCCATTCGACGTCATCGGCGCCGTCATTGTTGGCGGCGCGCCCGGCGACGAACAGCCAGTCTGACAGGCGGTTGATGTAGGTGAGCGCTTCGGGGTTGACGGGTTCGTCCTTCATGTCGGCGAGTTCAACGATGGCGCGTTCGGCGCGGCGGCACAGCGTGCGGGCCACATGAAGCTGGGCAGCCAGGCGCGAGCCGCCAGGTAGTATGAAGCTGTCGAGCGGGGGAATGCCCGCGTTCATCGCGTCGATCTCTGCCTCAAGGCGCGTGACCTGGGTTTTGGCGATGCGCAGGGGAGTCCATTCGAGGACGCGGCCGCGGTCCGGGGTCGCAAGGTCAGCGCCGAGATCGAACAGATCATTCTGGATACGGCGGAGTTGCGCGAGCATTTCGCCTTCGGCTTCGAGCGCAGCGACGCCGAGCGCGGCGTTCAGCTCATCGACGGTGCCATAAGCGGCGACGCGGGGATGCCATTTTGCAACTTCCTCGCCCGTTGACAGACGCGTGCGGCCCTTGTCGCCTGTGCGGGTGTAGATCTTGTCGATGCGGACCATTTGCCAGTCTCCCTGAGCCTGTCAACCAAGCTTGATGGCGCCGGCGACCAAGCCGATGGCGACCAGGAGGGCAATTGCCACGGCCTGGAAGATGACCCGGTAGCGCATGAGCTGGTTGGAGCGGCCGGGCTGATTAGGGTCCCGCCGGGCGAGATTTACGACGCCTAGCACCAGCACCACCGCGATGCCGGCCAGGGCTATGTAGAAGCCAATCGTCAGGATGTTCTGCATGAGGCGGTGCCTTTCATCGGCCACTCGGCTGAAGTACTAGCTTAGTACATAGCGGGGCACGTGCCAGCCTGCGCTGCTGCATCGGGTCGCGGGCAGGGCTCAGCCGCCGCGTTCGAGACGCGCTGCGAGGGTCTCAATCTTCGCGGCCATGGACAGCATGAGCGCCGCTGCCTGGTCTTCCGATGCGCTCCCGCCGGCCTGCCGGGCGGCGTCCAACTCGTCGAGCAGCGCGATGGCGGCTATCAGCAGCAGCCGGTCTTCGCCGATATCGCCGACTGCTGCAGCAATGGCGGTGAGCCTTGTGTCGAGCTGTTCGCCGAGCTTTGCGACGCGCTTTTCCTGACCAGGCGCGCAGGCGATGGAAAACCGCCGGCCCTGGATCTGGATGTCGGCCTTAGCCATTGCCGGTCCCTTCGCCAGGGGTGAGGGCGGCGCGGACTTCCTTGATGGCTGAGCCAAGGGCTGCGCTCGCCTCATCTGCGAGGACCTGCAATTCCTGTTCGCGGGCCAGCGCTGTGTCCAGCTCGCCGGCCAGTCGAGCGCGGTCTTCCACGAGGGCTGAAATCTCGGCACGGAGCAGATCGGGGTCTCCGGCGCGGGTCAACTGCGCTTCCAGCGCCACTTCTAGGCGTTTCAAAGCTGATTCCAGCCGCGCGGCCGCTGAGTCCATCTGAGTCATCAGGTTTTGGACTATCTGGAATGTTTCGCGCCGCCAAGCGCCTTGACGCCCCGGCGAGAGTCTGGCCTAGGACGAAGCGGGCAAAAACACCGGGAGATCAGCAGAATGGCTGTCACGAACCGCGACATGGCCAATGCCGTGCGCGCCCTTTCGATGGATGCAGTGGAAGCGGCGAAATCGGGCCATGTCGGGCTGCCGCTCGGGATGGCGGACGCAGCGACGGTGCTGTTCCGAAAGTTCCTCAAGTTCGATCCCAAGGATCCCGCCTGGCCTGACCGGGACCGGTTCGTCCTTTCGGCTGGCCACGGTTCGATGCTGATCTATTCGCTGCTGCACCTTACGGGCTATGCCTCGGTCTCGCGCGACGACATCCGCAATTTCCGCCAGCTGGGCGCCAACACGCCGGGCCACCCCGAGAATTTCGTGACGATCGGCGTAGAGACGACCACCGGCCCGCTGGGGCAGGGGATCGCGACGGCGGTCGGCATGGCGATTGCCGAGCGGCATCTGAATGCGCGTTTCGGCGATGATCTCGTCGATCACCGGACCTGGGTGGTCGCGGGTGATGGCTGCCTCATGGAGGGCATCAGCCAGGAAGCGATTGCGCTTGCCGGGCATCTTAAGCTGAACCGGCTGATCGTGCTTTTCGACGACAATTCGGTCACCATTGATGGCTCGACCGACCTCTCGGATTCGACCGATCAGTGCGCGCGGGTTGAGGCATCGGGTTGGATCAGCCGCAAGGTTGACGGGCATGACGAGAAGGATGTCGCCGCCGCGCTGAAATGGGCGACGAAACAGAAAAAGCCGGTCTTCCTGGCAGTGAAGACAGTCATCGGCTTTGGCGCGCCGAAACTGGCCGGCACGGGCAAGGCCCATGGAGGGCCTTACGGCGCGGAAGAGATTGCCGGCATCCGCAAATCGCTCAATTGGCCGCATGCGCCGTTCGAAGTGCCGGAAACCATCGAGAAGGCCTGGGCCAAGACCGGTGAGCGCGGCGCGCAGGACAATGCGGCCTGGAGAAAGCGCCTCGCCGCCAGTGAGCATAAGGGCGAGTTCAGGGCCGCGATCGCGGGCCGGCTTCCGAAGAATTTCGGCAAGGCGCTCGCCAAGCACAAGAAATCCGTCATCGAGGGCGGCGCCTCCAAGGCGACCCGCGTGTGGAGCGGCGAGGCGCTCGAGGTGCTGACCGGGCTCGTGCCGGAGATGGTCGGCGGATCGGCGGACCTCACGGGTTCCAACAATACGCGCACCAGCCATACCGGCCCAATGACGCCGAAATCCTGGGACGGGCGTTACATCCATTACGGCGTGCGCGAGCACGGCATGGCTGCAGCGATGAATGGCATGGCGCTGCATGGCGGGATCATTCCCTATTCGGGCACGTTCCTGGTGTTTGCCGACTACAGCCGCGCGGCCATCCGGCTTGGCGCGCTGATGGGCGCGCAGGTCATCCATGTGATGACGCATGATTCCATCGGCCTTGGCGAAGATGGCCCGACCCACCAGCCGGTCGAGCAAGTGGCGTCCTTGCGCGCGATGCCCGGCATGGTTGTCTTCCGGCCAGCGGACGGCGTTGAAACGGCAGAGTGCTGGGAACTGGCGGTCGCGCGCACCGATGGCCCCAGCACAATGGCGCTGACCCGGCAGAACCTTTCGCCCGCCCGCAGGACGCATGTCGAGGAGAACCTCTCTGCGCGCGGCGGCTATGTGCTTTCGCCCAGCAGCAGCGGCAAGGAACAAGGCGTGCTGATTGCGACGGGCTCGGAGGTCGAGATCGCGCTCAAGGCACAGAGCCTTCTGGCGGCGGCAGGGATCGGCGTGCGCGTCGTCTCGATGCCATCAATGGAACTGTTCGGCCAGCAGGACGCCGCCTATCAGGCTGAGACCCTGGGCAAGGGCTTGCCGCGCGTGGCGGTCGAGGCAGGCGTCCGCTTCGGCTGGGACCGTTGGATAGGCGCGGACGGCGGCTTTGTCGGTATGAACGGTTTCGGCGCAAGCGCCCCTTACCAGAAGCTGTACGAGCGGTTTGGCATCACGGCGGAGGGCGTGGTCGAGGCGCTCAAAGCGCGGCTCTGACGGTTCTGGCTCACTCGCCGGAGGTGCTTGCAAACAGGTCGAGCTGGTTGAGATCGGCAGGTTTGCGCCGGCGCGGGCGGGTGCGGCCCCTTCTGAAGTAGAGGTCGTCGGTATAGTCGGTGCCGGTCGGCGCGGGTTGCGCGGCTGGTTTGCTTTCGGGCCGCGCCTCATTCGGGTCCATAAGCTTCCACCAGCTGACGGCGACGACGACGTGGCCTGAATTGTCCTCATAGCGCTGCAGGTGGCCGGCTGCGCCGTCTGCGCCCAGCTTGCTGAAAAGGGCATTGGCTTCGTCATCCGGCAGGTGCAGCCAGCTTGTCTCGAGCCCCGTCACTACGAAGCCTGGCGACACCGCCGCGGCTTCGCGCAAGGACCGCGCGACCTTCGCACCGGGGGCGACGGCGTCTTCGAGGTTGCGGGCGATCGGATAGGCAAGGCTCATGTCAGCGGCGAGGTAAGCGCCTCTTCACCTGGCGTCCAGCCTGTTTCGCCCGCGCCCATCAGGCGGGCGGCCGCAAGGCGGGCGAAACGCAGGGTCATCGCCTTGCGCCGGGCCGGGGCTAGCCGGCATTCGGGCGCCTCGCGGATGACCGCCCCGAAGAATGCGTCCGCGACGATGAGGCCGGTATCCGGCGGAATAAGTTCTTGCGGGAAGTCCGCCGCGACGGCAAATGACAGGCGGTCGCAATAGCCGCGGTATTCGTGCCATTTCATGTCGGATTTGAAGTCCTGGATGCTCGACTTGACCTCGATCATCCAGATGTCACCAAGCGGCCCTACGGCGGCAATGTCTGCCCGGCGATTGTTGGCGAGGCTCATCTCCTTGATGCCGAAATAGCCGAGATCGCACAAGAGGCGCAGCGTGCCCCGGCAAATCTCTGCCGCCGGCCGGTCTGGCAGCTGCGCGGGGTCAGGCCGAGTCTGCATTGCATCGTTCCGGTATTGTTCTCAACACCACCCTATTCGGGCGGTGGAACCTGCGTCAAGCTGAGGCGCTTAGGTCAAAAGCGCCGCACTTCAAGGGATCGTTGATCCAACCGGCGGGTGCCTGCGTAGAATGAATACCAAGTCATGGAGTGCGCGATGTCCAGTGCCTATGCTTCTTCAAATGCCGCGGATCGGCAGTTCGTCAAATCCGCGATGAAGGCACCGCTGCTCGATCCGGTGCATGAGGCAAATCTCGCCCGGCGCTGGCGTGAGCAGAATGACGAAGCGGCGCTGCATGAACTGACGACAGCGTACATGCGCCTCGTGATCGCGATGGCGGCGAAGTTCCGTCATTATGGCCTGCCGATGGCAGACCTGGTTTCGGAGGGTAATGTTGGTCTGATGCAGGCCGCGGCGCGCTTCGAGCCGGAGCGGGAAGTGCGCTTCTCGACCTATGCCAGCTGGTGGATCCGCTCTTCAATCCAGGACTATGTGTTGCGCAACTGGTCGATCGTCCGGACCGGGACGACCTCGGCCCAGAAATCCCTATTCTTCAACTTGCGCCGCCTGCGTGCGCGCATCTCCGACACCGGCGACGGCACGATGACGCCGGAGAACCGCCAATGGGTTTCCGAACATCTCGGCGTGCCGCTCCGCGATGTCGAGAACATGGCGTCGCGCCTGTCCGGTTCAGACCGGTCATTGAATGCGCCTCTGTCGGTTGATGGGGACGGCGAGTGGCAGGACATGATCGCAGACAGCTCAGCGGCACCAGAAGACGTGGTCATGCAGGAGCATGACGGGGCGCGTCGCAAGCAGTGGATTGCGGAGGCCATGCGCGTGCTCAGCCCGCGCGAAGCGCAAATCATAACGCGTCGCCGTCTGGCCGACGAGACCATGACGCTGGAAGCCCTTGGCGAGGAACTGGGCGTGTCCAAGGAGCGTGTACGCCAGATTGAGCATCAGGCGCTGCTGAAGCTGCGTAAGGCGCTCGAGAAGATTGCGGGAGATCCCGAGACAGCGGGGCTCATTCCGGACGCCTGAAGCGCATTTCATGGCGCGGCGTCCCGATCTGGATCGAGCGGATGCGTTATCTCCATTTGAAGGGAGCGCACCTAACCGCGGGCAATGAGGGGCGTTCCGCGCGGTAGCTGACACAGTGCGGCGGCGTACAACCTGATCTGGAGCACCAGCAAAGAGCGTTCCAGGATGACGTCACAGGAGACGCCGGGCGCGTCATATCCTTGATGGCCGGCGGTTGCCGCGTGAACCAGCCGGAGGCCCGGAAGCTGTCGGGCAGACGGCTCGCATCGACGGCGGCCCAATTAAGCTCTTTCCAGAGGCCGGTCTTTTCCGGGTGCGGGACCTGCTCAGGCGCAACAAGCGGCGCATTGGCATCAGCCGTGTCGTGATCAGTGCTCACCCTCGCGCCGCCGCGCTTCACCATCTCGGCGTTCAGCCGCAATTTGGGTCCGAGACGATCGACCGTGACGACATACGCCAGCGCCCGGTCATTCCGGTCACGCGTCAGGTCGGCATAGCGCAGCTGAACTTCGCGCCCGAGCGTCATGTCTTCAAGTATGCGCTTGGCTGCCTCGAAACCTGTCTCGCCAGGGGCGGCCGCGATAAGGTCCGGCAGGGAACGCCAGTGCTGCTGCCCGCCATGATCCGATCATCAGACTTAATGGCCTGCCGATGCGCAGTCATGGAAGGCGCTGCGCTTGCCACAGTGAGGGCGCCGCCTGATAAGCCTTCCCTAACGACAAGATTCCTCCGGAGGAGACCCCATGTCCAAACCCGACAAGCCCTATCGCAAGCGCGAGATCGCCGACCACACACTTAGCCCTGAATCCCTCGTAATGGGCTTCGGCTATGATCCCTTCATGTCGGAAGGCTCGATCAAGCCGCCGATCTTCATGACTTCGACCTTCGCATTCCGGTCCGCAAGGGACGGGGAGGCCCTGTTCCGCCGGCTCGCCGGCCGGCATGAGGTGGGCGACCCGGAAGATGCCGACCTCATCTACACCCGCTTCAACAACCCGAACATGGAAGTGCTGGAAGACCGCCTGACCCTCTATGATGAAGGCGAGGCGGCGCTGGCCTTCTCCTCTGGCATGTCGGCCATCACGACGGCGCTGTTTGCCTGCGCGGAGCCAAGCACGGCGATCCTGCATTCCAGCCCGCTCTATGGCGCGTCCGAAGTCTTCATCCGCAGCTTCATGCCGGAATGGGGCGTGCGCTCGGCCGAGTTTGATGCCTGGTCAACCGAAGAACAGATCCTTGCATCGGCGCGCGAGACCGTCCGCCGGTTCGGGCCGATCTCTGTGATCTTCACCGAGTCGCCCGCGAATCCGACCAATGCGCTCGTCGATATCGCGGCCTGCGCCCGCGTCGCCAGCATCCTGGAGAAGGAAACCGGCCGCCGGCCGATCCTGATGTGCGACAACACGATGATGGGCCCGGTCGGCCACAAGCCGCTGAAGCACGGCGCAGACCTCGCGCTCTACTCGCTCACGAAGTATGTCGGCGGCCATTCGGACTTGATCGCCGGCGGTATTACGGGCAATGAGGAGATCCTGACGAAAGTCCGCCGTATGCGGAATTATCTCGGCACGATGCTGGATTCCCATTCCTGCTGGCTGCTGACGCGTTCGCTCGAAACCGTCCGCCTCCGGATGGACAAGGCTTTCAGCAATGCGCGGGTCTGCGCGGAATTCCTGCGGCATCACCCGAAGGTCACCAAGGTCACGTATCCGGGTTTCCTCGAGGCCGGAGATCCGCAGAAGGCGGTGTATGACGAACAGTGCGAGGCGGCGGGGGCAACTTTCTCGTTCGATGTCGCAGGCGGTAAGGAAGCGGCCTTCCGCATGCTGGACCATCTGCAGCTGATCAAGCTCGCGGTCAGCCTCGGCGGCACGGAAAGCCTGATGTGCCATCCGGGCTCCACCACGCATTCGGCCGTGCCGGCAGATGTGCGCGCACGCATCGGGTTCACGGACGGTCTCGTGCGCTTCTCCGTCGGCATCGAAGCGGCGGAGGACCTCGTCGTCGACCTGCGCCAGGCGCTGGAGCATGCCTGAGGTAAGGATTTACGCTTCAAAACGGCGCGGTTTTCCGCTAGTGGAACCCTCGGCCGGTCCCGTAGCTCAGCAGGATAGAGCGACAGATTCCTAATCTGTAGGTCGTGCGTTCGAATCGCGCCGGGATCACCAAGGGGCTCAGAACGGGCGGACGGGGGCGCCGGCGCGGGTGAGGGCGGCG